>JBIKZR010000120.1:0-6139 GCA_044354635.1 Crocinitomicaceae bacterium
AGAAAATTCCCAGATAAACGAGAAAGGAAAGGCGTTCATCGAAAATGAAAAAACCAACAAAAGAGGCGTAAACCGCACCCAAATATTGAAATGGCGTTATGACGGAAGCTTTGTCTTCGTGCAATGCTTTTGTCAATAATACTTGCGCAATTTGCGTGAAAATCCCAATAACTAGTAGAATTAACCATTCCTTTCCTTGTGGAAGTACAAAATCAAATAAGCACCAAACCGACATAATTGGAATGGAAAGCATCGGAAAGTAAATAACGATATTTATCGGCGTGTCTGTTGCTTTTAATTTTACAATCGCTGTGTACGCAATGCCCGAAAATGCTGCGGAAACAATTCCTAATCCAAGCCACGTATAATTAATTAAAACAAGCGATTTCCCATCCGAAAGGAGATTGTTGAAACTGATTAAACCGACACCAATAAAAGCAATAAGAATGAACAGCCATTGCAATTTAAGAACTTTTTCCTTCAGGAACAGCAATGCAAATAGCACCGTAAATACGGGCGCAAAGTATTGTACGGTGGAAGCAATCGCTAAGGGTAAATAATGGATGGAATAGAAGAAAATGGTGAGCGCAATCATTCCGGAAGTTCCTCTCACTAGCAACCATTTTCGATTGTTTCCCAAGATGGAAAGTCCGCGGTTTTTCAAAATAAGATAACTGATAACGAAGGAAATTATGGAACGTGCCAAAACTAATTCGTGTGCTGGAATTTTTTGTGTTCCAGGGAGAAGCTGTTGTTCTGGACCTGCGCCCATGATTTTCACCAAGAAATTCACTACTAAAAACGATAATCCAGAAAGAATAATAAACAGAATTCCTTTATGCATCTGCCAAAGGTAGATATCGTTTTGCATTCCAAGTTTCTTTTTGAAAAATTTATACTTTATTTCCTTTCGTGTTAATTTAATTGGTTTCATAGCTTAAAACAATCAACTATCGACATCTTCAAAGTTTTTTGGAAACATTTTCAGTAAATTTGTACTGCATAAAAAGGAAACAATTGGAAAATAAAAAATACTATTCAGAAAGAATAAAAGCCTGTACTATTGAACTCGAGAAGGCAAATCGGCGTTACCAGCTTTTTGGTACCTTGAGATTAATTTCCTTCCTCGGAATTGGCCTTTCTGCCATTTTATTTTGGGGTTCTATCTTTATGCTTCTTCCAATTTGCCTGTTTTTCGTCCTTTTTCTAGTGTTGGTAAATTTTTCGGTTGATGCCAAGTATTCACGGGATAAAAAAAAGAAAATTGTTGAGATAAATCAAAAGGAATTGCAGGTTTTAGAAGGCAATTGGCTGCATTTTAAAGAAGGAAACGAATACAAGAATCCGGCGCACGCATTCGCAATGGACATGGATTTATTTGGTAAAAAAAGTATTTACCAGTTGTTGAACAGAACGGTTTCCAGAAAAGGCTCGGATTTATTGGCAGAGCAATTAATGAACGGCACTGAAACAACGAAATTATCGAATGAAGCAATCGAAGAGCTTTCGAAACAAGCGGATTGGTGCCAGGAATTCATGGCAGAAGGAATGGTTTTTAAAGAAGATTCTCTGGATAAAGAATTCCATAAAATAAATCAAAACGCTGCGCCATTAACATTGTTTGACAAGGTGATGTGTAATGTGATTCCTATAGTTTCAATAGTTCTGACTGTGTTTTACGCATTAAATTTTCTAACGGATAGCCTTTTTCTGCTGTATGTTGTCGCAGTTTTTTCAGTTATTGGCCGAAATTTAAAACGGATAAATACAATTTCTGCGCGGGTTACAGCTTATAGTTCGCAGGTGAAAATGTTTCAACGCCAATTGCAACTCTACAAAGACGTTTCTTTTCAATCGGAATTAATGCAAGAGAATCGGGAATTACTTTTTTCACAGCAAGATAGCTTATTGGTTTCCTTGCGCGAATTGGAGAGGATTCAACAGCGGATGGATCTTAGAATGAATATTCTGGTTGGTGCAGCTTTGAATTTTTTCCTTGCATGGGATTTTCAAGTACTTAAGCAATGGGAAAATTGGCGTATAAAAAATGCAGACCAACTTGGGAATTGGGAAAAACAATTGGCTCAAATTGAAGTGTGGATTTCTGGTGCAATCTATAAAATTAATTTCCCGGAAGTTGTTTTTGCTAAGTTCTCCGCAACAGACGCCATTCAAATTCAAGATTTGGGTCACCCGTTTGTTCCTGCCGCAAAAAGAATTACGAACGGTGTTTCTCTTACTGAAAACGAGCGTTTTTTAATTATTACCGGTCCCAATATGGCTGGAAAAAGCACCTATTTACGCAGTTTAGGATTGGCATTTATTTCTGCAAATGCTGGTTTTCCCGTTTTGGCAGAATCGTGTGAAATTCCAAAATTGAAATTATACTCGAGTATGCGGACTTCCGACGACTTAACCGTGGAAAGTTCTTATTTTCATGCCGAATTGACGCGTTTGCGCTTTATCATGGATGCGATTGAAAGCGGGGAGAAGGTGTTTGTGATCTTAGATGAAATATTGAAAGGAACGAATTCCAAAGATAAAGAAATCGGTTCGGCGAAATTTCTGCAAAAATTGGAACGACTGAAAACAAAAGGGGTAATCGCAACGCATGATTTATCGCTTTGTACTCTAGCGGATAGAAACGAAGCGTTCAAAAACAACTATTTTGATTCTACGATTTTGGGCGAAAATCTTACGTTTGACTATAAAATAAGAGACGGCGTTTGCCAGAATATGAATGCTTCTTTTTTATTGAAACAAATGAATTTGGTAGATTAGTAGGTAAATTAATCTACTCTAAATAAAAACGTTACAAGGAACTATTGTAGCCGTCTACTGCTTTTCTAACGGAACCAAATGTGGAAAGTAATTTTTCCGCATCTGCATAACTCACGTTAATTTCGTCCAGAATCATTTTTATTCCGCGATCCACCAATTTATTATTACTCAACTGCATATCTACCATTTTGTTTCCTTTGACGCGACCTAATTTCACCATCAACGTTGTGGAAATCATATTCAAAACAAGTTTTTGTGCCGTTCCGGATTTCATGCGGGTACTTCCGGTAACGAATTCCGGTCCAACCTCTGGTGTGATTGGAAAATCTGCCAATTCGGATAACGGACTTCCAGGATTACACGAAATTCCGGCTGTTAATAAACCGTGATTTTTTGCTTCGGAAATTGCACCTAAAACATACGGCGTTGTTCCGGAAGCCGCTATTCCAACTAAGGTATCTTTGCTTGTAATAGAATATTCCTGTAAATCTTTCCAGCCTTGTTGCGTGTCGTCTTCTGCAAATTCAACCGCTTTTCGAATCGCAGAATCTCCACCGGCAATGATGCCAACCACGATTCCTTGATCAATTCCGAAAGTTGGCGGACATTCACTTGCGTCTACAATTCCCAATCTACCGCTCGTTCCAGCTCCAATATAGAACAAACGACCACCATTTCGCATGCGTTCCAAGCAAACAGCAATGAAATGTTCGATTTCGGGAATTTCCTTTTCAATCGCTTGAGCGACAGTTTTGTCTTCGTTATTGATATTTGTGAGTATATCTAGTGTCGACATACTTTCTAAGGCTGAATAATTCGATGCAGATTCCGTTGTTCGTTTCATGTGCAATATTTTGTGGGGAATTAGGATACTTTAATACCATAAATTTTAAACAAGATACGCTTTCGAATTTTCACCGTCAAGATCAATTTCTACGCGTTCTTTTAAGGTTGTAGATAAACTAATTCCAACAAAATCTGCCTTAATTGGATAGCGGCGATGTGTTCTGTCTACCAAAGCAACCGTTTTAATCGATTTTGTAGGTCTTTCCAATAATTTGACCAGCGAATATTGCATCGTTTTGCCAGAATTCAATACATCATCTACCAAAATGATATAAGCATTTTTTAATCTATCCTCTTCTATGGAAAGTGTAATGGGTTTTTTCCAAGGTTCTTCTTTATCGACAGAAATTTCAAAAACTTCGATTTGTTGGTCTGAATTCGACTGCATGATTTTTTGAATTTCCCGCGCCAATCTTATGCCATTTCCACAAATTCCACCAAGAAACACAACCGGTTCTTCGAAGCAATTCTCTAATAATTGGTGGCCTAAGCGGGTTATTTTTTGCTCAATTTCTTTGTGACTCAAAATGGTATGCATGGAATAAGATTTTAAACAAATATAAACAATGTTGTGCTTTAAACAAAAAGAAAAAAGTTGGATGGAACACTTAAATCAAAGGGAAAAAGAGCGCCTAAATTACGTGTTCAATGTCGCGTTTTCAGGTTTGAATTTCGATTTAAATACCTCCAATCTATTTGCTGGTACAAAGAAAAAATCACCTTCCTCAACTTGCTTTCCGTGTTCTTGGATAAAGTGGAAATGGTGAATCCCAAATTGCGTGTAACCAAGTGATTGAAATAGATCCAGCATGTGCGCTAGATTTTTCTCTGAAATTTCAACTTGCACAAATGGTTGGTGTTTTTCTAGAATTGGTTTAATTTCTTGAAAAACATTCCATTCATAGCCTTCAATATCACATTTTAGGTAGTCTAATTTTTCAAGATTACCTAGTAATTCGCTTCCTCTTACAATACGAACTTCCTGCGTTGCGTGCTGTTTCTTTTCTTCTTCCGATTCCGCAATGTGCGGCAAACCTGTGCGAATCATACCATTGGATTCCGGCATCACCATGGTAATGGAACCTTCTTCTAATCCTAACGCAACATTGTGAAGCGTTGCGTGTTCATATTTTTTCAGGAAATAAGACAATGTTTCATGAAAAACTGGAATTGGCTCTATGGAAATAAGGCTTCCTTTTTTTGCTAAGCGTGCAAAGTTTTTTGAAAAATAACCGAGATTTGCTCCAATATCGACGATGGAAAATGTTGGTTCAATAAGTTGATTAACCATGTAATGGTATTTGAATCGGGCATCCTTTTTAAGGAAACCCAAGTCAAATAAAAAATAAAAACCACGGTGTAAAGTGCGTAAATATGCACGTTGGCTCAATAATTTATGTATTATTTTCTTCAAATTCTTCATGGACTCCACTTACTTTTGTTGCAGACGAAAGTACAGATTTTTTTAGGAAAGAGAATTAGCAGACGTGCAATTAATATGGTTTACACGATCTTTTTTTAACAGATTCTATGCAACCGATGCAGCAATGTTTATGTAATTTTGTGAAACAGGAACAGCCACATAGCTGGCGAAGTGTCCTTATCCGTTTTTTCGGAGCCCATGCAGATTACTCTTGAAGCTTAACATTTATGACCATCAAGGAAGTCTCAGGCAAGCAATGGCGGGCTGCATCTCATTTTTGAGAATAGTGTTCTATCAGCAGATTACAGCGCTTGTCGGCAACCTTAAACGTGTTTTCTGAAGCTTCAGAAAACCCAACTGCATGGGTTTTTATTTAAAAATGAATAAAAAAAAACCTTGAGAGCAGCGTTTTGCATTTCTCAAGGTCTTTTTAAGGAAGTTTTAAACCTTAATTAGTTATTCCCTTTCGCGTGATCCGCTAAAAATTGCTGTAATCCCAAATCTGTTAATGGATGATTAGCTAATGCTTTTATAGCGCTTAACGGACCTGTCATTACATCTGAACCAATTTCAGCACAATTTATAATATGCATGGGATGGCGCACAGAAGCTGCTAGAATTTGTGTGTCAAACATGTAGTTATCGTAAATCAATCTAATTTGAGCAATCAAATCCAAACCATTTGAGGAAACATCGTCCAATCTTCCCAAAAATGGAGAAATATAGGTCGCTCCGGCTTTTGCTGCTAAAAGTGCTTGTCCAGCGGAAAAAACCAAGGTGCAATTTGTTTTTATTCCTTTTGCTGAAAAATATTTTATTGCTTTTATTCCCTCCAAAATCATTGGGATTTTAACCACAATGTTCGGGTGAAGTGCTGCTAGTTTTTCACCTTCTTCCATCATTCCATGAAATTCAGTGGATATTACTTCCGCACTCACAGGGCCATCCACAATTTTACAAATTGCCCGGTAATGGTTTAGGATATTTTCCTGACCTGTAATCCCTTCCTTCGCCATTAAAGATGGATTGGTTGTTACACCGTCTAATATTCCAAGATCATTTGCTTCTTGAATGTCTTTTAAATTTGCT
>JBIKZR010000121.1:0-6119 GCA_044354635.1 Crocinitomicaceae bacterium
AATCATCCGGAATGCGCACTTCTAAGTCGGTTTCCAAGATACAATCCTTCACAAAATTAAGCATGGAATCCGTGTTTCTTTCTTCAAATAATTCTTTGAATTCACTTTCCCGTAATTCTTCAATTGCTTCGTTTAAGATTTTTTGATACATCTCAAAACCGATTTCAGATATAAACCCACTTTGCTCTCCGCCAAGCATATTTCCAGCTCCTCGAATATCCAAATCTTTCATTGCAATGTTAAATCCAGAACCTAAATCCGAGAATTGTACCAATGCTTCCAAACGTTTTCGGGAATCAGAAGTCATGATGCTAAATGGCGGTGCAACAAGGTAACAAAATCCTTTTTTATTGCTACGTCCAACACGTCCGCGCAACTGGTGCAAATCACTCAAACCAAAATTATGCGCGTCGTTTATGATTATAGTATTTGCATTGGAAATATCAATCCCAGATTCTATAATGGTTGTTGCTATCAAAACATCGTATTCGTGGTTGATGAAATCAAACATTATCTTTTCCAACTGCACACCATCCATTTGCCCGTGGCCGATTCCAACGCGAACGCCAGGACACAAACGTTGAATCATTCCAGAAATTTCCTTGATATTTGCTAAGCGATTGTGCACGAAAAACACTTGTCCACCACGGCTAACTTCGTACGCAATTGCGTCTCGAACTACTTCCTCGCTAAACTGTATTATTTCCGTTAGAACTGGTTGACGATTCGGAGGCGGCGTATTGATAATACTCAAATCGCGCGCGCCCATCAATGAAAATTGTAGGGTTCTTGGAATTGGTGTCGCCGTCAATGTTAGCGTGTCGACAGTTGCACGAAGGGTTTTTAATTTATCCTTAACCGCAACCCCAAATTTTTGTTCTTCATCAATAATCATCAAGCCCAAGTCCTTAAACTTTACCCGTTCTGCAACTACGGCATGCGTACCAATCAAAATGTCTATTTCACCATTTGCTAATTTCTTGAGTGTTTCGGTCGTGTTTTTAGAGGATTTAAAACGATTGATATAATCAATATTCACAGGAAAATCTTTCAAACGTTCCTTAAAACTTCTAAAATGTTGCATGGACAATATTGTCGTAGGAACTAAAATGGCAACTTGTTTACTATCCGCAACCGCTTTAAAAGCAGCACGAATTGCGACTTCTGTTTTACCAAAACCAACATCGCCACAAATCAATCGATCCATAGGCGTTGGATTTTCCATGTCCACTTTAATTGCTTGCGTAGCTTTGAATTGATCAGGAGTATCTTCGTACATGAAAGAAACTTCCAATTCATTTTGCAAGTAAGAATCAGGAGAAAACGCAAATCCCGGTTGACTTTTGCGTTTTGCGTATAGCTGGATAAGATCGAAAGCCAATTCTTTGATCTTCTTTTTTGTTTTATTTTTTAAATTTGTCCAAGCTTGAGAGCCCAGTTTATTCATTTTAGGAACGGATCCATCCTTTCCGGTGAACTTAGAAATTCTGTGTAGCGAGTGAATTCCAACATATAAAACATCGCCATCTTTGTAGACAAGACGAATTGCTTCTTGCGGTTTTCCATTTACATCGATTGTCTCCAAACCAGAAAATTGTCCAACGCCGTGATCAATGTGCGTTACATAATCTCCTTTTTGCAAGTTGTAAATTTCCTTCAACGTCAGCGCTTGTTTTGCTTGTCGGAAACCTTCCTTTAAGCGGAAGCGATGGTAGCGTTCAAACAATTGGTGATCGGTGTAGCAAACCATTTTTTGAGAAGGCGAAATAAATCCTTCGTGCAAAGCGACATGCACAGGTTCAAACGCAACGCCTCCGCCAATATCTTCGAAAATTTGGTACAAACGATCAATTTGCTTCGGCTGGTTTGAGAAAATTAAATTTGTAAATTTTAAATTCGTTCTATTCACTAAATCTTCCCGAAGTAGTGCAAAATTTTTATTAAAACTCGGTTGGGGTAAAAAATCGAACTGGAAAACTTTATCTGCTTTGAAATGGAACTCAGGTCCCCATTCAATAATACTGTACCCTTCAATTTCTTTTTTTACTTCTTTCGGATGCAGATATAATTCATTCGGAATCGTGCGCTTCACCGCCTCGGTAAGTTTTGTATAAATCTGAACGGATTTATCGTATTCTTTTTCTAGCGTATCCGACAATTTGTCAAACGAAGACAACCAAAGGGTTACGTTTTTTCCTAAAAACTCAAAGAACGAACCATTTCCTTCCATGTTCAAATGCCCTTGAACGTTTGGAATGACATTAAAATGCTTGAAATTAGATAGCGAAAGTTGCGAACTTGCATCAAAAGTCCGAATAGATTCTACCTCATCGCCAAAAAATTCAATTCGAAAAGGATTATCATTCGCGTATGAAAAAACATCTACTATTCCACCACGGATGGAAAATTGACCTGGTTCATAAACGAAATCTACTCTGTCAAAATGGTATTCCAATAATAATTCATTAATAAAATCGATGGAATAATTTTTACCCACATCGATGCGCAAAGTACTCTTGCTTAAAATCTTTTGGGTTGGAACTTTTTCAAAAAGAGCTTGTGGGTACGTAACAATCCAAACATTGCTCCCATTGTTTATTTTTTCTAGAACTTCCGCGCGGGAAACAACATTTGCGTTGTCTGTTTCCTCTAACTGGTATGGAACGCGGTAGGATGCAGGATAAAATAAAATACGTTTGTCTTCTGGAAACAAACCTTCCAAATCATTTATAAAATAAGCAGCTTCTTCTTTGTCATTTAAAATAAATAAATGGTGTCCGGGTGTTTGATTTGCTAAAGATGCAGCACAGAGACTTTTAGAAGAGCCAACCAAGCCTTTCCAGTGCACGCGCGTTGCTGCAAATTGCAATTGATTCGCAGTTTCGTCGATTTGTGGAATTTTCGAGAAGCGTTCTTTAAGGACTTTTTGTTCCATTGTTTAGTCCAGCAAACTCATTGCTTTTTCCACCATTTTTTTAGATCCACAAAAGAATGGGATGCGTTGGTGTAATTTGTTTGGTTGAATATCTAAAACTCTAATTCTACCTGTTGTCGCTAATCCTCCAGCTTGTTCTGCAATAAATGCTAATGGGTTACATTCGTATAGCAAACGCAATTTCCCTTCTGGTGAAGTTGTTGTATCCGGATAAATGTAAATTCCACCCTTAATCATATTTCTATGGAAATCTGCAACCAACGAACCGATATATCGTCCAGAATATGGCGCGCCTTTATCGTTGTCAAAACTTTGGCAATACTGCACGTATTTCTTGATTCCTGGTTCACAAATGTCGATATTACCTTCATTCATGGCGTACATTCTTCCGGATTCTGGCATTTTCATATTTGGGTGCGATAAGCAAAATTCTCCAATCGACGGATCAAGCGTAAAACCATTTACACCATGTCCTGTAGTATAAACCAACATCGTTGAAGAACCATACAAAACATAACCGGCAGCAATTTGCTCATTTCCAATTTGCAACATATCTTCCAAATTTGCCAACGTTCCAACCTCTGAAGTACGACGGTAAATAGAAAAAATTGTTCCTATAGAAACGTTTACATCAATATTGGAAGAACCATCCAGCGGATCAAAAAGAACAACGTATTTTCCGTTTTTCGCAGTATCGGATGTAAATGCAACAAAATCATCATTTTCTTCGGATGCAATTCCACAAATCTCTCCGCCATTTTCAAAGGCTTTAATAAATTGATGATCCGCAACAACATCCAATTTTTGTTGTTCTTCTCCTTGAATATTTATTTCTCCTTGTGCGCCCAAAATATGATCTACTAAACCAGCCTGACGCACATCGCGGCTAACTATTTTGGATGCAACTGCGATATCACTCAGGATTCTGGATAATTCACCCGAAGCAAAGGGGAATTCTGCCTGGCGATCCATAATAAATTCATTCAAGGTTGTAACTTTTGACATAGGATGTGCTTTTGTGCAAATATCGTGATTTAGATTGGAATATAAAGGAATCGATTCCTGATAAAAGCGCTAAGAATTGTAGAATTATTTAACACGTTTACCCGTAGAAAATTACCTGCTTCATTTTATTACCAAACCCACGGGAGAACTAAAATAAAATAACGTATGAATTTTCCGAGAATCAGTAAGATTAAAACCTTCCAAAAAGGCACTTTAAAAAACCCCAATGCAATTGTCATTGGATCTCCAATAATTGGAACCCAAGAAAAGAAAGCCAACCAAAAGCCGAATTTTTGGATTCGTTTTTCAAAAGACATTAATTTATTTTCGTTAATCCCGAATCGCTTTAGCCACAAAGGATTGCCGAATGACCCAATTAAATAATTAGTTGCTCCGCCTAACGAATTTCCAACAGTTGCAAAGAATAAACAAAGGATTGGGTTATAAGCAGCACTTAAAAAAAGAAGTAGGATTCCTTCTGAAGTAAACGGAACAATCGTTGCCGATAGAAAAGAGGCAAAAAACAAACCGAAATATCCGAGCGAAAAAAAATCCATAAAAAAAGGGTCGACATAATTGCCGACCCTCAAAGGTATTAATTCAAGTGTATTATTTCTTGATGAATTTTGTAGTAACTGTAGAACCTTCTGTAATCATGTTCACATAGTAAACACCATTTGTGAAAGCTGCAGCATTGAAATTTAATTCATGCGCACCTGCAGTTTGATTTTTGTTGTTTGCAGCATAAACAACTTTACCTGTTACATCTACGATTGCAACTTTAACATCTGTATCATTTGACAATGTGTACTGAAGTGTTGTAGCTCCTGAAGTTGGATTTGGGAAAATTGAACCGAAAGATACTGGTGATTCATTTTCTGCAATCTGCACTGTTGGATTAAAGTTCAAAGAAACAGCAGCAGCTGCGTCCCAACCTACGAAATTATTCACCGCATCTGCTGTTCCAAAAGGGCCATAACATACCGTTGAAAAATCAGCATCTCCTTTATCGCTAGATTTGATAGCCATTTTTTCCGTTGCAGATTGTTGCGTTCTTAAAATCGCGTAATAGATTTTTCCTGCTTCCATTGTGTAAGGTGTTGGTAAAACCAACGTTGTGAAGCTAGTTGTATTAACTGTTGCTGGCATTTGGTATTGGAAATCCGCCACTAACAAGTTGTCAGTACTTTGAACACTTCCAGTAGGCATTTCAAAAACGAAAACATCAATGAAAATTCCAGGCGTTGTTCCTGTTGCAAATGCTACATCAATTCCTTTCAACAATTGATCTGCCTGAATTTCATAAATATTTCCAATTCCAATTTCAGCCTCATCCGAGAAATTTAATTTTCCTGTTCCTAGTGGGTGGTTGTGACCATACAAGAAATTTGTCATTTCAAAATTCTCTGTAAGGGAATTATTGGTTAAAACCTGATCCGCTGGCAATGTTGCTGTAATTGTATACAATCCAGTCGCTGAAGCGATGAATTGCGTATCAAACCAAACGGTATCTGATTCTCCTGGAGCCAATGTTACCGGAGTTGCTACACCTGCATAAACAGATGTTCCAGCTAAATCGATATTTAAACCGATTGCTTTGGATTGAGACATTCCGCCTTCGTTAGAAATAGCAATACCAACTGTTCTTGAAATTGCCTGATCCAAAGGAGTAGAATAATAATCCCAATTATTTACAACGTCACCAGAGAATACAGTAGACATTTTAAATTCGTCTGAGTAAGCCTCAAGAATTCGCACATCGTCAATCATCCATCCGTAAGTAATCCAAACATTTGGATTTGTTGATTGAGTAGGAAAAGCTGTTGTCCATCGGAATTGAATCCATAATGAATTTGTTCCACCAGGTAAAGCTCCAGATAAATTAATTGTTTTCACTGTTGGGTTTGTGTAAGCAGAACCACCTGTTTGACTCAATGTTGCAATATCTGCATTACTTCCTACTAAAGTCCAAGTAGTTCCATTTGTACTAATGTACATTTCTTGTGCGTCGTAGAATTTTGCGCCATACTGTTGGAACTCCAAAATGTAATTGTTTGGTCCTCCAGATAATGTGTTTACATCAATTGGTGCTGCAGTTGTAATTGTGTAAGTAACATCCAAAGCCTGTGTTGCTGGATTTGATGTTGGATTACCATTATTCAATTCTGCAAAATTTCCG
>JBIKZR010000122.1:0-6110 GCA_044354635.1 Crocinitomicaceae bacterium
TTTTGAGTTTGATGAAGATCTAGGTTTCTCTGTTCCTACGGAGAAGGTGGATGGTGCAAATGAAGGAATTAAGCACTCTTTCCAAGTAAAAGAAGATGTTTTTGCGCAAGGAGATAGACGTTTGATAAACCACAAGACCTATTATTATGTTGCGATTGCGTATGCATTCAATGAATTCAAAAAATACAATCCAAATGATCCGACAGGAATTGATGGTCAGAAAATACCGTATATTTCCTCTCGTTTAAATTTCGATGGTTCAGCAATTTCAGCTGTAACTGCTATACCGCATAATCCAATGCCAGAGGCCGGTGGAACAGACCAACGCATTGAATATGGTTCTTCACCTAGAATAACTCGTGTAGATGGATATGGAAATGGAAATCGTGCCTTGGAATTCACACCTGCTACTTTAACTAAAGTATTAAACGAAGGGTATGTTGAAGAGCCAGTTTACGATTATGGCGCTGGTCCAATAAATGTTAAGGTAGTTGACCCGTTAAATTTGGCTGGTGGATTTTATGAATGTAAATTCAGAGACTACATTGCTTCTGCATCGAATGCTGCGGATACTGCAAGTTGGGTAATATACCGCTATGCAAGTAAAGGTGGTGCTTTATTGGACTCGGTGACTTCTGAGACAACTATTGAAGCAGATAATGAACAAATTATTCCACAATGGGGAGTTTCTGTTCAGATTTACCAAAACAAATATTTCGGAGAAGCAGGAAATCAGTCGGTGAAAGTTACAGAAATGATTGAATCAAGCATTGAATTTGCAGATTCTTCTAAGCGTTGGTTGACTTCTATTTCAGATAACGATGCATTTTTCCCAACAAACTGGGTTCGTTCAGGGGATTATTCACCAGTAAATCCAGATGATTGTTTGCCAGATGAATTACCTCATTTTAATCCATGTAACTACAAAGATGAAATAGGTCAAGATCCAAGCAAAAAGTTTGCAACAATTCTTGGTGGTGGAATTGCGCCACATAGATTAGTGGGTTACCAAGCGGACTATATGCCAATGGCTTACTATAATCTTGCTAATCCTGGTTCTTCCAAAAATAATGCTTCTATTAGTTTCTTGCCAAGTGTGAACATTGTGATAACTTCGGATAAGAACCTTTGGACACGTTGTCCAGTTATCGAATTGGGTAGAACTCCAGCATTAAATGTTGGTGGAGCAGCAGGTGGAGCAAGAAGAAAAAGTTTGAATGTTGGAAAAGACGGTAAACCAGATGGCACATTAGATGCAAGTGGTGATCCAGAAACAGGAATGGGTTGGTTCCCAGGCTATGCAGTGGATATGGAATCTGGAGCGCGTTTATACATGGCATTCGGTGAGAATTCCTTCTTGGGCGGCGAAAATGGCGCTGACATGATTTGGAATCCAACTGAACGTTTGGTAAATGGAACAGGTTCTCCTTTGATGGGTGGAATGCACGCTATTTATGTTTACAGTTACAACCAAAAGACAATAAACAATTTTGCTTCAGGTTTTGACTTCCCAGCATACATAAAAGGAGATGCAGAAACATTATCTGGTAATTTCTTGTACCAAAAAATGTTGGAAATAGAAACAAACAGTTCAACTGCAAAGCGTGAGGTTTATGGAAGTTTATCTTGGGTTGCATATCCAATGCTTGCACCAGATCAAGAGGTAAACTCCACAGACGTTACAATTCGTTTGAGAATTAACAAAGAGTACAAGAATTTTGTAGCTACCAATGATAATGGTGGAAAACCAATGTATTCTTGGTCTATGGATGATATCTCAACCGTTACTGCGAGCAAGGATCAATTGGTAGATGCTCTAAAAATGATAAATGTTGTTCCAAATCCGTATTATGCATTCTCTGAATACGAAAGAAGTAGATTGGATACGCGTGTTAAAATCACAAATCTACCTGAAAAATGTACCGTTAAGATTTACACTGTAAATGGTAAATTGGTTCGCACGTTTAAAAAGGATAGTCCAACGACTTCTATAGATTGGGATTTAAATAATGCAAAAGCTATTCCGGTTGCTGGAGGTGTTTATTTAATCCACGTGGATGTTCCAGAAGTTGGGGAAGTTGTTTTGAAATTCTTCGGAGGAATGAGACAAGTCGATTTACAAGGTATTTAATCATTGATCTAAACTAGTTGAAATGAAAAATTCGATCATAAATATTAAAAGTGTATTAGTTGTTGGAGCTGTAGTTTGCAGCTTCACAGCAAGTGCAGGAAATGAAGACCGTGTAGGTTCTGCAGGGGCATCTCATTTATTGGTTAATCCATGGGCTAGAAGTGCGGCAGGTGGTGACGCTGGAATTGCTTCCGTAAATGGAATTGAAGCAACTTACATAAACATAGCTGGATTAGCGTTTTCGGATAAAACGCAAATCAAATTCAATTATAGCAATTGGATGGGGAATGCAGGTATATCTTTCAATAGCGCTGGTTTTTCGCAACGTTTATCTGAGTCAGATGTAATTGCAGTGAGTGTACAATCCATGAATTTTGGGGATGTTCAAATTACAACTGTTGCTAATCCAGAAGGGAATATTGGTTTCTTTTCACCAAGAGCAAATATTTTCAATGTTGGTTATGCACGAGCTTTTTCTGCATCTATTTATGGAGGGATAAACTTTAAAGTTATTTCAGAGAATATTTCCAACTTAAAAGCAAATGGAATTGCTATTGATGCAGGTATTCGCTACGTTACAGGTGAACAAGATCATATCAAGTTTGGAATTACACTTAAAAATGTAGGTCCTGTAATGCGTTACAAAGGCGATGGTCTAGCACAACAAGTTTCTTACTTGTCTACAGGATTTAATGCTTCACTAGAAGAAAGATCTTCTACGTTTGAAATGCCTTCATTATTGTCTATCGGAGGTTCTTATGATTTCATTTTTAATGAAAAGAGTAAGTTGAATTTGGCATTGGGCTTTACTGCTAACTCATTCTCGAATGACCAATACCGTTTAGGTTTGGATTATGCAATGACGAATGAGAAAGTTGCTTTCAATTTCCGTGCGGGATACGTTTATGAGAAAAATTTATTCTCCGCTGAGAACCGTTCAAATGCATTGGTTGGACCTACAGCAGGTTTTTCAGTTGATGCAATTGTAGGAAAGAACAAAAGTGCGCTTGGAATCGAATACGCAACTCGTTTAGCGGGTGTATTCGGTGTTATTCATACAATCGGTGCAACCATCAATTTGAAATAAGTATTTTTCTTTTTATATTTGTTAAACAAGAGAGCTCCAAAGGCTCTCTTCGTTTTTTTTTATATAGATTAAATTCTCCACCATGTCACAAATAAGTTATTATACAGCAGAAGGTTTAAAAAAATTAAAGGATGAATTGCATCAAATGAAAACAATTCAACGTCCTGCGATATCTGATCAAATTGCGGAAGCTCGCGATAAAGGAGATTTATCTGAGAATGCAGAATACGATGCTGCTAAAGAAGCGCAGGGCTTGTTGGAAATGAAGATTTCAAAAATGGAAGCAATTATTTCTAATGCGCGATTAATTGACAATACGAGTATCGATAATTCAAAAGTTTTTATCCTTTCCAAGGTGAAAATTAAAAATATTTCGAATGGAATGGAAGTGGAGTATATTTTAGTCGCTGAAAATGAAGCGGATTTAAAAGAAAAGAAGATTTCTATTGATTCCCCGTTCGGAAAGGGTTTACTTGGTAAAAAGCAAGGCGACATTGCAGATATTCATACCCCAAATGGGATACTGCAATTTGAAATTATAGAAATTTCCAGGTAATGGGTTCCATTTTCTCTAAAATTGTATCTGGTGAAATTCCTTGTAATAAAGTTGCAGAGAACGATCAGTTTTTAGCATTTTTAGATGTTATGCCCTTAAAAGAAGGTCACGTTCTAGTAATACCAAAGATAGCGGTAGATTATATTTTTGACATGGAGGATGCACTTTTAGCAGATATGATGATTTTCTCTAAATCAGTTGCACGCCAATTGAAGCAGGTTTTTCCTTGTAAAAAAATAGGAGTTACTGTTATCGGTTTGGAAGTGCCACATGCGCACATCCATTTAATTCCAATAAATTCACTTTCGGATATGGATTTTTCGAAACCTAAGCTTAAAATAGAAGAAAGTCGTTTAAGGGAAATCGCAAAATTAATCTCTGAGGCGGTTTAAATTCCTTCGATTCTAAATTCTATCCGCTATATTTCTACTTAAGGTTTAGAAGGTTTTTTTGTTTTTACTGGTGATTTAGAATTCTTTTGGCTTTTTGATACTTTTACTGTCTTCTTAAGTTGATACCAGTGGCAATCAAAGAGCACATTTAAAGTAACCGTATATTTCCCGTTTTTAGTATAATAGTGTTTCGGATTCTTTTTAGTAGATCTGTTTCCATCGCCAAAATCCCAGTAATATTTTACGCCACCAATTGTTTTGTTAACCAACGTAATATTCAACCAATTTTCAGTGATTGTGAAATCAATTTTCGGCGGTTTTTGATGCTTTGGTACTTGAATAGTATCTAAATTATATAAGTCAAAGTTTTGAAACACATAATCAGCGGCAGTTTGCTGTATGTTTAAAGCGTGAATTGGCTCTATTTTCTTTGGCGATAAACCATTCAAAGGCGTTTCTTTGTAAATACAGGAGTAAAACGTGCATGCGGCGATGTAACTACCATACAAACTTGGATGCTGTTTATCCTCAGAATACAATATAACTTCTGGATAACGTTTGCGTATTTCCTGCCAAACCATTCCAACAGGAGCGATTGGATAACAGCCCGTTGCCCTGCTTAATTGCATATATCCTCGTTGAATGCGTTCTTGCATTAACGTGTAATTATCACCAGGAATAGAATCTGCAAATCCTTCTGCGTATCCCCAAGTCATATAAAAATAGATGTTTGCACACGGATTGTATTGCTTTATACTGTCTATTAATTGTTGTGCATAAGGAATGGTCTCTTTTGCAATTCTTAAGGAATCATAAGATAGTTCTCTACTGAAACCTTGAATAAAAACATAATCCCAATTTTTAGCTTGAATTTTTTTATAGGTATTATTTCTTAATGTATGTTGCATCAAGGTACTTCCACTGACTGCTAGAGTATCGGTATAAACGCTTTTACCCTTTGAATTTGCAAGATTTCCATATATTTTATACAAATTATTCATGTGTGTATAGCTATTCCCCAAAAAAAGAATATTGTTTGGTTGAGCAAGAGAATTGAAACTCACGAACAGGAATAATAAGAATAAACGAAATAACATTATACTTTTTTGAACTTGAATAAATTTAAAAATTTGAGGTAGAATCGTTCTAAGGGTTCAATATGTTTTACCATTAACACAAAAACAAATATAAAAAATATAGAAATACTTATAGCCAGCATTGGCGGTAAATTTTTGTTGAATACAATCGGGTTCAAACCAATCCCTAAAACACCACCGTATAAAATAATACTGTGAAGAATATATATAGGCAAGGTGTTTTGTCCAATTTTTAAAAATAATTTTGATTTTATGGTCATGTATTTATCTATAAGGATCAGAATTCCTAAAACAGCAAGAACCTGACCAAATCGAACAAAATAAGTGCTGTTTAACTTCAATACGCCATTTTCCGTTAAACCGATATAATTCGTAAGGTGGTCAATGGAATGAAAAATAGTTTGGATCGATATATTTATAAAAATTCCTATCAAAATGAAAGAAAGTCCAAACCAAAGTTTTAGGGTGTTCTTTTCATATATTCGAATCAAACTACCGAGCATTCCACCAAGTAGTACATAACCTGAGAATTTAACAAACCCAAAACTGGAATGTGGACCATAAATCATGTTTTGAATTATAGGATGCGCGCCAATTGGAAGATAATCCGGATTAGATTTTATTCTAGCCGCGACCGTGGCTTCTTCTATTAAAATATAATTTTGTAGGTACGCGTTACAAAAATAGAGCAGCAGAGCAGTAGCCAAATAATACCAATATAATGCACCTTTATTAATCCATTTATACAACCCATAAACCAGTAGTAATAAAAAGATTCCGACACCGATGGATTGCAGTACATGAAAAGAAAAGAATCTTTCCAAACGAATTTCACTACCAGCCATGT
>JBIKZR010000123.1:0-6103 GCA_044354635.1 Crocinitomicaceae bacterium
CGACTACACAAAATCTTACTGGACTAGGAGCTGGAGATTATTCTCTGCTCATTACAGATGCTAATAATTGTACAATTTCGGCTAGTATTAACTTAACTCAACCTAGCGCTCCATTGGTGGTTACAGAAACTCATGTGGATGTTTTATGCTTTGGTTTGTCAACTGGAAGCGCAAATACAACTGTAACTGGTGGAACATTACCTTATTTCTATTCTTGGAATTCTGGTCAATCAACCGAGGACTTATCGAATATTACTAGCGGTAATTATGTTTTAACCGTTACCGATGCACAATCGTGTTTAACCTCTGTAACATCCACTGTAACGCAGCCGAATGCGCTTTTAACGTTAACAGAATCCCATTTGGATGCAATTTGTTTTGGAGGAATTCAGGGTAGTATCGATTTAACAGTTTCCGGAGGAACAGCACCATATCTTTATTCTTGGAACAATGGCTCTAACGCACAGGATCAACCTAATCTATTTGCAGGATTTTACGAGGCCTCAGTACTGGATGCGAATGGTTGTTCTGAAAGTATTGGCATTACAATATTAAATCCAACGAATTCTTTATTGGTTGCTCAAAGTATTACGGATGTTATTTGTTTTGGTGGTTCAACAGGTCTTATAAATTTAACATCAAGCGGCGGATCGCCTGTTTATGCATATTCTTGGAGTACTGGCGAAACATCAGAAGATGTTTCTGGTTTAGTAGCAGGTAATTATTGGGTAACAGTTTCTGATGCAAATAACTGTGGTGTATTCCTTGATCTTACCGTTCAGGAAACACCAACGCCAATTTTTGTCAGTTCTGTAATCTCCAATGTTCTCTGTGTCGGAGATGTAAATGGTTCTATCGATGCGTCTGTTTCAGGAGGAATTTCGCCTTATTCCTATAATTGGACAAATGGCTCTGTAACGCAAGATATTTCTGCTATTGGCGCAGGGAATTATGAACTAACTGTTACGGATAATATAGGATGTGTTTCTGCATACAATGCTACCGTTCTCCAAATGTCTCAAGTAATCATAAATGAAACCCATAACAATGTAGCTTGTTTTGGTGAAAATTCAGGATCAATAAATGTTACGCCAGTCGGTGGGATTCCGAATTTAACCTATTTATGGTCGAATGGTGCAACTACCGAGGATTTGTTTTTATTGACTCCAGGAATTTATTCACTAAGTCTAACGGACGGGCTTGGATGTGTCACTCCTTTATCCGTTGTAATTACGCAACCTACAGCTCCATTGCTTGTTATGAATTCCATCACCAATGTTTCCTGCTTTGGAAATTCCAATGGAATGCTTGATATAACAGTTTCTGGGGGAACCACGCCTTATATCTACACATGGAACAATGGAACTTCAACGGAAGATCAACTTGGAATAGTTGCTGGAATCTATTTGCTGAATGTGACGGATGTCAATGGTTGTGAAATTTTAGATAGTTATACGATAACACAACCTTCCTTATTGGACGTTACTTATACTTCTGTTAACGTAAATTGTTTTGGTGGAAACAATGGCTCCATCAATTTAAGTGTAACAGGCGGAGAAATTCCATACAGCTATTCTTGGTCAAATGGTGCAATTGTGCAAGATATTAATAACTTAACAGCAGGTGTTTATACGATTACTGTTACGGATGCATACTACTGTCAACAGATAATTCCAATAACAATCGCGCAACCTTTAGCACCTTTAAGTGCAACGGAAACCCATTTGAATATTGCTTGTTTTGGACAATCTACTGGTGCAATCGATCTTATACCAGTTGGCGGAACTTTTCCATACACATATGTTTGGTCAAATGGTGCAACATCAGAAGATTTAACCGGACTTCCAATTGGAAACTATTCGGTTTTAGTGACAGATATTCAAGGATGTACAACTTCGATTGCGACAACATTGACACAACCTAATTCACCTCTGGTTTTTTCAAATGCATTAACCGATGTATTGTGTTTTTCTGATTCTACTGGAGCAATTTATATAACAACATCTGGTGGAGTGCTACCATATTCTTACGCTTGGAACAATGGTGCTGTAACGGAAGATTTAACTAATATAAACGCTGGAGTTTATACCTTTAACTTAACGGATGCTGCCGGTTGTCAAATTTTGGATACTTTCACCATTAACCAACCGCCATTATTGGATGTTTCGTTAGTTAGTTCCAATGTTAGTTGTTTTGGAGGCAATAATGGAGATATAGATATTTCGGTCATTGGAGGAATTACTCCTTATGTGTATGCTTGGTCTAACGGTGAGAACACACAGGATATTAGCCAATTATTCCCAGGAACCTATTCACTACTTGTTAGAGATGCAAATAATTGTACAAAAACTGTTTCTGTACTAATTACGGAACCGGCGCTGCCATTAACAGCTGCTGAAACGCATGTAAATATTTTATGTTTTGGAAATGCAACTGGTTCGATTGATATAACGCCTAATGGAGGAACTCCAAGTTATACGTACAGCTGGAGCAATGGCGCAACAACCCAAGATTTAACTAATGTAGTTGCAGGAAATTATAGTTTGATAATTACCGATAGTCTGGGTTGTACTTTCAATCTATCAGTGACATTAACCCAACCTTTGGCTCCTATATCTATTGCAAGTTCGGTTTTCAATGTGTCTTGTTTTGGAGGATCTAATGGACGAATAGACGTTGTTTTTAATGGCGGCGCGGCACCTTATACTTTTGTATGGAGTAATGGCGCAACCTCTCAAAATCTTACTAATCTGGTTTCTGGAACCTACACAATAACAGTTACGGATCAACATGGATGTGTGTTAATTGAAACGTATAACGTTACACAACCTAATCCTTTGCAAATAACTTGGATTGTAGATAATGTAAATTGTTTTGCAGGAAACGATGGCGCAATTGATTTGACCATTCTTGGCGGAACAGCTCCATACTCCTACATTTGGTCGAATAGTCAAATATCGCAGGATGCAAGTGGCTTAATTGCTGGAACGTATAGCGTTTTGGTTACAGATATAAAAGGTTGTTTCGCAGACTCTAGTATGACCGTGACAGAACCTGCAGCGCCATTGAGTGTAACTGAAAATCACGTAAATGTGCTTTGTTTTGGTGATCTAACCGGTTCAATAAATGTAACCGTTGTCGGAGGAACTCCGAGCTACGATTATTTATGGTCTAATGGCTCCGTTTCAGAAGATTTAATAAACGTTGCCGCTGGGTTTTATTCTGTCACTATAACAGATAGTCTTGGATGTACAATTTCAGTATCTGCAACAATTACAGAGCCTGCAGCACCTTTGTTTATTGCTTCAACAACCACAAATGTTTCTTGTTTTGGAGGTTCAGACGGAATTTTAGATATCACAATGTCGGGTGGAACAACGCCTTATACTTATTTATGGAGTAATACATCTGTGAGCCAAGATTTAGCTAATCTAGTTTCTGGAATGTATACCATTACCGTTACGGATTCCAATGCTTGTGCTATCTCACAAACATACAGTGTAACACAGCCTTTGTTGCCGCTTAGTTCCGCTGTAAATATGTCGCCGGTAATTTGCTTTGATGATGCAACAGGTGCAGCATATGCATTTGCAAATGGGGGAACAGCGCCGTATGATTTCCTTTGGAGTAATGGCGTAACTGCAGACAGTAATGTGAATATAGTTGCAGATCTTTATTACGTAATTGTAACAGATACAAACGGTTGTACTTCAACTTCTTTCATTACTGTAACCGAACCGCCATTGCTGGAAATACAAATTTCAGGTGTAGACGTATTATGTAATGGTGATTCCACAGGTAGTGTTTCTGTTTCCGCAACTGGTGGAGTTGGGTTTTACCAATATGTTTGGGATACGAACGATTCAACAAGTACGGTTAATAATTTGCCTGCTGGATACTATAACGTTGTTGTAACAGACGATAATGGCTGTCTTGCTTCAGGTTCGATAACAATTCTTCAACCATTGAATCCTGTAAGTGCAACTTTTAATGTGACGAATAATTTGTGCTTTGGGGAGTCCAACGGTGCAATAGACGCAACAATTGCAGGTGGGATTCTGCCGTATGAAATAGATTGGAGCAATGGAGCAATTACGGAGGATTTGGCGAATTTAAGTATTGGAGATTATACCTTAGTAATTACAGATTCAAATAATTGCGTATTAACGTCACTCGTTACTATAGATGAACCGGACTTAATTGAAATAGAGAATCCAATTCTAGAAAATATTAGTTGTAATGATTTTGTTGATGGGTCGATTAATTTAACAACCATTGGAGGAGTAGGGCAGTATACGTATAATTGGAGTAATGGTGCACAGACGGAAGATTTGAACAACATTATTTCAGGAAGTTATTTTGTGGTGGTTGAAGATGGCAACAATTGTATTCAGATTTTTGAATATACCCTAACACAGCCAGATACAATTAATACGACGTATACATTATTGGAGCCTTCTTGCTTTGCTTATATAGATGGCGAAATAAATACAACCACAATTGGTGGAACAACACCGTATGTTTTGAATTGGAATAACAATGCTTCAACAAGTTCAATTCAAGTAGGTGCAGGAAATTATACCTTGGAAATCACAGATGCAAATGGTTGTTTGCATGAAACTCAAATTACACTTGGACAGCCAGAACAAATTCAAGTTACGCTCGATGCAGATGTTTTTGTTGGTTGTGATCCATTAGAGGTTAATTTCGCTAATAATTCGGATGAGCAATTTTTAAGTAACTGGTATTTCGGTGATGCATCTGTTGGTTCTGGAACTCAAATTTCACATACCTATACTGGTGCTGGTTCCTACGATGTGACTTTAGTAATTACCGATGCAAATGGTTGTTCGAATTTTGCTGAATTCCCTAATCTAATTGATGTTTTACCAACACCAGTTGCAGGTATAAATGTTTCAACTGTATATCTTAACGCAGCGGAACCTGAAGCAATTATTTTAAATACTTCGGAAGGTGCAACTAGTTATGTTTGGAATCTCGGGGATTCACCAACAGATTATACTTTCTATGAGCCTGGAAATTATACTTATCCTGTTTATAATCAGGATGAATACCTAGTTACCTTAGTGGCTATCGGTTCAAATGGATGTACAGATTCTACACAAGTATTAATTGAATTTGATAATCGATTGATTATTTACGTTCCAAATTCATTTACACCAAATGGGGATGAGTTGAATAATGTCTTCAAACCTATCGTGCCAGTTCCTTTGAAAAGCTACCATTTCCGAATCTATAACCGATGGGGAGAATTGATTTTTGAAACTTTTGACAAGGAAGAAGGATGGGACGGTAAATTTAATGGTCAGTTGGTTCAGGATGGAGCATATACTTGGGAAATCTCCATCGTGACCTCCAAAGCAGATTTGTTTATCAATACTGGAAATGTAAATTTATTTAGATAATTTTAAGATTCTTTATATCAACCCTTGATTCGTAATAGAGTCAAGGTTTTTTTGTTTTTTGATGGTTTTGAATTATCCAAAATAGTACGGTTGTAACTTTTTCGACTGCTTAAATGTTATAGCTGCATGAACAAACTGATTATTCAACTCTTTTCTTACGTACTATTTTTTTTTACGTTTGTAAATACTACAAACGCACAACAAGAACCATTAATCACCCAATTTTGGAATGCCCAAAATTATTTTAATCCCGCAACTATCGGAGTAAAATTTAAGCACGAAGCTGCATTTATTGCTCGGAATCAATGGGCTAAATTGAATAATAATCCGCTTTCTCAGCTGGCGAGTTATGCTGTACGATTGCAAAAAATTCATGGCGGAATTGGTGTGAATTATGTACACGAGACAATTGGTTTTTCCAAAATAAATAAATTAAAGTTTAATTATGCTTACCATCTGAAATTAAAAAATGAGGGCATTATTTCCTTTGGATTATCTGCTGGCGTTAAAATTTTTAACTATAAACCAGAGTGGGTTCAACCAGTTCTTCCGTCTGATCCAGCTGTAGCTGTCGCATTTACGGATAGTAAACTTACAACGGATTTCGGTTTAGTGTATTCAAAAAACAGGACAACAATTGGAATCAGTGCTACACAATTGAATGCGCCTAGATTTTC
>JBIKZR010000124.1:0-6067 GCA_044354635.1 Crocinitomicaceae bacterium
GTTGTACGGATCTTATTTAGGTGGAAATCAAGCACAAGAGCATGTGGATGGTGGCACTTCGCGTTTCGATAAAAATGGCGTTGTGTACCAATCTGTTTGTGGCGGTTGCGGCGGATTTTCCGATTTCCCAACAAGTTCTGGCGCTTGGTCTAGTTCAAATCTAAGTTCCAACTGCAACAATGTATTGTTTAAATTTGATTTCCAGTTGATCCCAAATGCCGAATTTACGGTAGATCAATCCGTGGGTTGCGCAACTTTTAATGTGGTACTCGAAAATTTCTCTACAGCTTCGGATTCCTATTTGTGGGATTTTGGAAATGGAGATACTAGTTCTGTTATTTTCAATCCTTCTATTACGTATTCCATTCCAGGTGTTTACGATATTAGTTTATATGTTACCGATAGCGTTTGTTTGCTCGTGGATACGGCTCAAATTACAATTATTGTGACGGATTCCATTCAAATTTCCCTTCCCGCAACCTTGGAATTGTGCAGTCCGACGGAAATTACCATCACTGCAAATAGTTTTGGTACGGCAGATTATTTTATTTGGTCAACAAATGCTCAATTTACAGATACGTTGAATACCACTATATCCGATTCCATTTTAACGATTATTCCAAATGGTTCAACAACCTATTATGTGCAGGCGGGAAATCTCGGGTGCTTTTCCACGGATAGCGTTTCCGTTGCCTTTATCAGTTCGGCACTTGAATTAACGGCAAACGATTCTATCTGTTTGGGAGATCAGACTTTAATTACTGCGACAAATCTAAATCCGTCCATTTCTTTTACCTATGCTTGGTCGCCAGCGAATGTTTTGGTTACGCCTTCATCCTCTAATCAAGTTCTAGTTGCGCCGCTGGAAACAAGTTATATTTTCGTAACGGCTTCTGCGTCGAATGGCTGTATCATTGTGGATTCTATCTTAATTTCGGTGAGTGCAATCGGCGAAGGTTTGGTAAATGCTTCTGCTTCTGAATTTTTAATTCCAGCAGGTTCTGCGACGACGTTAATCGGCCAGCCATCGGGATTATCGTACCAATGGTCGCCAACCGTCGGCGTTACAAATCCAACCATGCAAACAACCAGTGCAACAGTTGAAAACACAACAATTTATACGCTTTCTGTTTCCGATGGCATATGCACAAAAACCGATACTGTTTTGGTGAAAGTTTTCACGTTTATTTGCGGGGAGCCATTTATCTATATACCGAACGCTTTTTCTCCAAATGGCGATAAGGAAAACGATGTGTTATTTGTTCGGGGACAATTAATTGAAGGAATGATCTTTCGGGTTTTTGACCGCTGGGGAGAAATGGTTTTTGAATCAACCGATCGAAATTATGGTTGGGATGGAACTTTCCGAGGAAAAGCAATGGATCCGGATGTCTATGATTACTATTTAAAGGTAATTTGCATCGACGGAATAGAATCCATTATAAAGGGAAATGTCACCTTGCTAAAGTAAAGCAGAATAGTATTTTTGTACAGAAGAAATAAAAACAAGCACATGAAAAAGATCATCACCTCAAAGTCAGAGAAGTTTCTGGAAGCATATTTAAATAATCCAAGTCCGACAGGTTTCGAATCGGAAGGACAAAAATTATGGTTGGAATATTTGTCACCGTATATAGACGAGTATTTTACAGATAATTACGGTTCCGTTGTTGGCGTTATCAATCCAAAAGCGAGTTATAAAGTCGTAATTGAAGCGCATGCGGATGAAATTTCCTGGTTTGTTAATTACATCACCAAAGATGGATTTGTCTATTTGCGCAAAAATGGTGGTTCGGATCATTTGATTGCACCTTCAAAACGGGTAAATATTCATACCGATAAAGGAATTGTAAAAGGAATTTTTGGTTGGCCGGCAATTCACATGCGCCAGCAAAAAGAAGATGCTCCAACTATGAAAAATATCTTTTTGGATTGCGGTTGCGATACAAAAGAAGAAGTTGAAAAATTAGGCGTTCACGTTGGTTGTGTTGCAACTTTTGAAGATGAATTCATGATTTTGAATAAAAATAGATACGTTGGAAGAGCGTTGGACAACCGCATGGGTGGTTTTATGATTGCGGAAGTTGCGCGCCTTTTGAAAGAAGATAAGACAAAATTGCCTTTTGCTTTATATATTGTGAATTCTGTGCAAGAAGAAATTGGTTTGCGTGGTGCTGAAATGATTGCACAACGCATCAAGCCGGATGTTGCGATAATTACGGATGTTTGCCACGATACGCATACGCCAATGGTGGATAAAATTGAAAATGGAGATTTGAAATCTGGCGATGGACCTGTTTTAACCTATGGTCCTGCAGTTCAAAATAATCTCTTGAAGCAAATAATTTCCACTGCGACAAAAAACAAAATACCTTTTCAACGCGCTGCGGCTTCCCGTTCAACAGGAACAGATACCGATGCTTTTGCGTATTCCAACGAAGGAGTTTCCAGCGCATTGATTTCTCTTCCCCTGCGATATATGCACACAACTGTAGAAACGGTGCGGAAAGAAGATGTTGAAAACACAATCCGCTTGCTTCTGGAAACAGTAAAAGGAATAAAAAACGGGCAAGATTTCAGGTACTTCAACTAATTGGATTCCAAGAGTCCATAGTAATTTAAAACATAAAAGAAGTAGTATTTCAATCGCTTAGTGTATATTTAAACTGTTAAAACAAAACAACACATCCTTTAAAACAAAATGACTATGAAAAAAAGATTACTTATCGGGATGGGAATTCTACTTTCGGGTACCGTTTCCGCTCAAACATTTACAGATAATTTTGATTCCTATACAGCAGGAGTAAAATTAGGAACACAAAGTGCTGGTGCTTGGACAACATGGAGCAATGCGCCAGGTGGAGCAGAAGATGTATTGGTTTCCAATGCGGACGCAGCAAGTCCTTCCAATTCTATTTATTTCTTATCGAATACAGCAACTGGCGGACCTGCGGATGTTATTCGTCATTTTGGTGTTTTAAATACCGGACAGTTTTCAATGGAATTTAACATGAAAGTTCCGACAGGAAAAGCGGCATATTTCAATTTACAGAAAACGGCAACAATGGGACAAACGTATGCTTTAGATGCGTTTTTTGGAGATAATGGAACGTTGACATTTAATCAAGTGGCAGGTTTTTCAGTTACTTATCCGCAAGGAGCTTGGTTCAATTATAGAATGGAAATCAACTTCAACATCAACAAATGGGAGATCTTCATCAACGATGTTTCTGTAGGGTTTTTCTCCAATTCTGTAAACCAAATCGAAGCAATTGATCTTTTTCCAGTAGATGCTGTAACTCCTTTTAGTGCAGAATTCTTCATCGATGATTTTCAAACGATCATTACACCGTATACCTTGCCAGCTCTGAATGGAGCGGTAACATATGCTGGATTTAACGGGGGGAATATTGCAACAAATGCTGTGATTCCAGCGTTTAAAGTGAAAAATTTAGGAACAACTGCAATCACAAGTTTCGATATTACCGCAAATTACAATGGTGCAAATTTAAATCAAACGTTTTCTGGATTAACGATGGCATCTTTGGCGGAACAATCGTTTACCTTAACTACGCCGATTGTTTTGGTTGCTGGTTCAAATCCATTAACGTATACTGTTAGCAATGTAAACGGCGCTGGTGCAGATAATGATGCTGCAGATAATGTTTCTGTGACTACCTTAAATCCTGTTGTTCCTGCTGTCGGCAAAATGGTTGTCGGCGAGGAAGCAACTGGAACTTGGTGCCAATGGTGTCCAAGAGGAACCGTTTATATGGATCTTTTCGAAACAGATTATTCTGATTTCTGGGCAGGAATTGCAGTTCATAATGGCGATCCAATGACAGAAGCTTCTTACGATACAGGAATTGGAACATTAATTGGTGGTTATCCAAGTGCTTTGGTAGATCGTGGTGCAGATGTTGATCCTTCCGGAATGGCAACTCAGTTTTTTGCTCGTCTACAAGTTGCTCCAACGGCATTTATTGAAAATGGTGCTACATGGGATGCTGCAACACGTGTTTTGAATGTTTCGGTTACTGCAGATTTTCAAGCTGCTGCAAACAACAACTATAAATTGGCTTGCGTTTTAACGGAAGATGGTGTTACGGGAACAACTGGTTATTCTCAGTCTAATGCGTATGCAGGTGGCGGAAATGGCGTGATGGGCGGATTTGAATCTTTGCCTAATCCTGTGCCAGCAGCACAAATGGTTTACGATCACGTTGCGCGTGCAATTCAACCTTCTTTCGATGGATATGCTACAAGTTTTCCTGCAACTGTTGCAGTAAATGCGATGCACACAGTGAATTTTCAGTTTACATTACCAGCTAGTTGGGATGAAAATAATATCCACGTAATTGGAATGTTGATTGCGCCAAACGGAACAATTGACAATGCTGGAAAAGCAACTATTACAGAAGCCGTGGCGAATGGATATGTCGCTGGTCCAAATGCTGGAATTGGAGAAACTGCAATGGAGCAAGTTGATGCAACATTTAAAATCTACCCAAATCCTGCAACTACTGTAGCTGCAATTTCTATCGACTTGAAGAAAGAAGCAAATGTAGTTTTAACGATGAAAGATATTTCAGGAAAAGAAATTGCAACTAGAAATTACGGTTCTATGAACGGTTCATCTGTGATTGAATGGAATACTGCCGGATTAGGCGCAGGAATCTATTTGGTTGAATTAACAGTGAACAATGAAAAAATGGTTAAAAGATTGGTGATTCAATAATTTTTCCTTTCGAATTCAACGAATAAAGGGCGGCAAATTGTCGCCCTTTATCTTTGGGTTTTTTTCCTAAAAATAGGTACTTTTGCAAAATGAAATGGATTGGTGAACGCATAAGCTTTGTGGACGATAAACAAAGGACAACTCTTGTTATTTATCCGGAAAATGTTGCTTGGATTAAAGCTGCGATGGGCGCTTGGGTCACGATGTGGCTAGTAATTGGTGCGACAATAATCTGGTCGTATTTTACTTTTCCCTTAACGGAACAGGAAAATATAATAATCTATGTTTTTATGACTTTTTGGGCGTATTATGCGGTTAAAGTCCTGCGTTCATTTTCTTGGTTAATGTGGGGAAAAGAACTCATCAAAATCGATGAAGCTGCCGTTTATTATAAGAAATCTATCTTGAAATATGGTAAGTCAACACCTTATTATTTTGAAAATATAAAAAGTGTTTCGATGTACCATCCAAAAGAAAAATCCCTGCAATCTGTTTGGGAAGCTTCTCCATGGATCAGAGGTGGCGAAAGAATTGAATTTGAATATAAAGGGAAATACATTCGATTCGGGAGAAAATTAACAGAGAAAGATGCTAAACTATTGTTTGCTCTGGTAACCAAAAGAATCGATGAACGGATGCGTAAACTGAAATCGTAATGGTATTTCAAACGCTAAAAGTTTTTG
The DNA here is from genome assembly GCA_044354635.1 of Crocinitomicaceae bacterium. Taxonomy (GTDB): domain Bacteria; phylum Bacteroidota; class Bacteroidia; order Flavobacteriales_D; family Crocinitomicaceae; genus M0103. The sequence continues at coordinate 5,422 of JBIKZR010000124.1, forward strand.
ATAATTCAATCGATGCCTACATCTTAAAATCGCGCTTGGAAAATGATGGAATAGCATGTTTTATTTTTGATGAACATATTATTACCCAAGATCCACTGCTTAATTATGCTGTTGGTGGTATCAAATTGAAAGTGTATACGGAGGATTATGAACAGGCAAAAGCTGTGTTGAAAGAAATACATGAAACGCCCTATTTAAATGAAGCGGAACAAATTCTTGAATGTCCAAAGTGCAACGGAACAGAGATTACGAGTGGATTTCGTTCCATGAAAGGGTTGAGGGGAATCCTTTCCATATTTGTTTCTTTTTTCTTTTTGATTTTCCCGATGTATGCGAATCCAGTGTACAAATGCAACACGTGTGGCGCGGAATTCAAGACAAAATAATACCCAACGATTACAATTCTTTTTCCATTAGGAAATGCTGCAAAACCCCAAACAATTTATGGGAAGGTTCTAAAAGTGTATAGTCTAATTTAATGTAAAAATCGACTGCGTAATCACGAGCGTGCAAAATCATTTTCGAATTCCCCAAGTATTTAGCGCTCTCTTCGGTTGCTTCCATAATTAAACGCCCGTATCCCATTCCTTGTGCATCCGTTTCTACGGCAACAAATCGAACTTGCGCACAATTTTCTCCCGATTGA
>JBIKZR010000125.1:0-6064 GCA_044354635.1 Crocinitomicaceae bacterium
GAAACATTTTCATAGCGAATCCCTTGGTGCAGCTCGGTTAGAGAAACTGGATTTTCCTTTTCATGGATTTTTTCGTCAGCATGGAGAATTTCGTTAATTCTATCCTGGGATGCTTTTGCCTTGTTTAGAAACGCGATATTGGTTGAAATTCCTTGAATCGGGCGAAGCAATTGGGAGAAAACGATAATAAAAGTAATGAATACCTGACCGGTTAGTTTTTCATCGTTTTGCACATTTAAGATCATTGATCCGCCAAACCAAACCAGACACATCATAACTGCAACTCCCAATGTTTCATTAAGAACTGGAGATAAATCGCGTTTTCGGAAAGCCTTGGTTACTGATTTTTGATGCGCCAAATTTATCGCTTTAAAGCTAGCTGCAACTTGATCAATTGCGTTAAAAGCCTTTATTATTCGAATGCCGCCCAAGCCTTCATCCATTGAGGAATAAACGTGTCCCATTTGCTCCTGGCTCTTTTTTGCCGTGCGTTTCAAGCTTTTTCCAATGCGGGAAATTACCAGTGCGGAAATCGGTAATAACACAAATGAAATCAATGTCAGCGTTGGACTAAAATAAATTAGCGTTCCAACATAGAAAATAATTGCGATGGGTTCCCGGTAAATTAATTCCAATATACTGACAACTGCAATTTCAATTTCTCCAACATCGCTGTTCATTCGCGACATAATATCTCCTTTTCGTTCGTCGGAATAAAAGGAAAGTGGTAGATTTAAAGCTTTTACAAAAAGTTTGTCCCGAATATCACGCACAACCGCCATTCTTAGCTCGGATTGGTACCAGATTGCAGCATAACGGAATAGATTCTTCAAAAAGAAAGCTGTGAAAACAGAAATACAGACAAACAATAATGCTTGCTTCGGATCTTCATTGACCATTTTCTGCATTAAAAAATTATAATAGTCTTTTGTGTAGGCTAATAACTCAATAAATCCACCATTCCATTTCGGCTCCACCAATGCAGCTGCATTAACTTCAGGTTTGAATATTAACTGTAAAAACGGGATGAAAAGAATCAACGAAAGCAAGTTAAACACTACGAATAACAGGTTACTCACAATAACAAGAATTGCTTTTGTTTTATACGTAAATGTGTAACGATATATTTCTAAAAAATCCTTCATTCGGGGCAAAGATAAGTTTTTGTTTCCCTAACTTTTCATTCGGGGGAGAACAATTGTTACTTTTGCACCATGAGTTCAATTAGACAAAATAAGATCGAAGGAGTAATTCAAGAGGAATTATCTACTTTTTTTCAACGCAATGCTCGTGAGATCTGCTTAGGCGCGATGGTTTCTGTAACTACAATTCGTGTAACATCAGATCTCTCCTTAGCAAGATGTTACTTAAGTGTTTTTGCTGGTCCAGAGAAAAAAGAAGTATTGGAAAATATTAAGATCAATACAGGGAAAATTCGAGGAGATGTTGGTAAACGATTGAAGAATATGCGTAAAATTCCTGAATTACTATTTTTTATCGATGATTCATTGGATTATGCGATGGAAATAGACCAGCTTTTGAAAAAATAATTTTCACGTTACACCTAAATAAAACACTATCGGAGTTTCCTATTACATAGCGAAAAGGTACCTTTCATCCAAGGGAAAAAAGAGTGTTATCAATCTGATTACGCGCATCTCTGTTATAGGAATCGCTGTAATTACAGCCGCTTTGGTAATTTTACTTTCTGCTTTCAATGGAATCGAATCCATGATTGAAAAGTTGTATTCTGATTTCGATACCGATATAACAATACGATCCAATGCGGGGAAAACATTTTCAGAAAATCAATTGGATTTTTCAACGCTTTTGCATGTGGAAGGCGTGAAAAACGTTTCCAGGGCAATTGAGGAAGTTGTTGTGTTAAAACATGAAAAAAAATGGGTTAATGCCAGTTTAGTTGGAGTGGATAGTTCATTTTTGACAATTACTAGAATGGCTGAGCACATGGTGGATGGAAAACCTGTTTTGACAGATAAAAATGGAGATTTCGGAATTCTTGGTGCTTCTCTACTGGATAAACTTGGCGGATTTATCCCAGAAAAAATGGGCTACGAACAAGTGATTTTATATGCGCCAAAGCGCGATTCCAAAGTTCGATTAGGTTCTAATCCTTTTCACACCAGTATCGTGAATGTCGCTGGAAGAATGAATTTTAATCGGGAGGTGAATGCAGAAATGATTGTGTTGCCGATTCAACTAGCGAAGGAAGTGTTGAATTATAACGATGCAATTACGGCCGTTTACATAGATGTTGATTCCGACGCATCCAACGAAGAGGTGAAACAAATCCTTCTTGCAAAGTTGGGGTCAGATTTCAATGTGAAGACCAACTATGAAAAAAATGAATTAATCTATAAAACGAGTAAATCTGAAAAAGTTATTGTTCTTATAATTTTAGTTTTCATATTCATTCTAGCGGCTTTTAATCTCATCGCTTCGTTAACCATGCTGTTCGTGGAGAAAAAAGAAAATGTGCAAACCATGATTGGGTTCGGCGCAGACCAGCGAATGGTTTTCAGAATATTTTTTTTGGAAGGAGTTCTTATTGCTGGGAAAGGAATTTTAATTGGATTGTTAATTGGATATGGCATTTGTTTGACGCAGGTTTACGGAGGATATTTGACCATGCCAAATTCAGGCGGTGAGCCGTTTCCGGTAAAGCTTTCTTTCAATGATGGATTACTTATTGTTTCACTGGTAAGTGTTTTGAGTTTTCTGTTTTCTTACCTACCAGTTCGTTATTTACTGAAAAAGAATTTTGGACATTTGCATTATTGAGATAAAATAGAAAAAAAGTTGAAAAAAAGTTGTGTAGAATTGAATTGACTTCGTATAATTGGTTTATCTTTGCGCCCAAATTCGGAGCAGTGACAGTTTCACTGAAAGTAGTTAATATTTAAAAAAGACACTCAAATGTCGGGAATTAAAGGTAATATTTCACAGGTTATTGGCCCTGTAGTTGACGTAAACTTTGAAAAAGGTGTAGAGCTTCCAAATGTATTTGATGCATTAGAAGTTAGAAAATCGGATGGAACACGTGTTGTTCTTGAAGTGCAATCCCATGTTGGTGAAAGTTCAGTTAGAACAATCTCGATGGATTCAACGGATGGTTTTAGCCGTGGAATGGAAGTTACATCTACTGGTAGTGCAATCAAAATGCCTATTGGTGATAAGATTAAAGGACGTTTGTTCAACGTAATTGGTGAAGCAATTGACGGAATTAATGAAGTGGATAATTCAGATGGATTGCCTATTCACCGTGAAGCGCCAAGATTTGACCAATTATCAACTTCTTCCGAAATTCTATACACAGGTATTAAGGTGATTGACTTAATTGAACCATACTCTAAAGGTGGTAAAATTGGTTTGTTCGGTGGTGCTGGAGTTGGGAAAACAGTTTTGATTCAAGAGTTGATTAACAATATCGCTAAAGGACATGGTGGACTTTCTGTTTTTGCAGGAGTTGGAGAGCGAACACGAGAAGGAAATGACCTTTTGCGTGAAATGCTTGAGTCTGGAATTATAAAATATGGTGAAGCCTTTATGCATTCTATGGAAGAAGGTGGATGGGATCTTGCTAAAATTGATTTGGAAGAAATGAAGGAGTCTAAAGCTACTTTCGTTTTCGGACAAATGAATGAGCCGCCGGGTGCACGTGCACGTGTTGCGCTTTCCGGTTTGACAATGGCGGAATACTACCGTGATGGAGAAGGTGACGGACAAGGAAAAGATATTCTTTTCTTCGTGGACAACATTTTCCGATTCACACAAGCAGGTTCAGAAGTTTCTGCATTGCTTGGACGTATGCCATCTGCTGTAGGATACCAGCCAACATTAGCTTCTGAAATGGGAGCGATGCAAGAGAGAATTACATCCACTAAAAATGGATCAATTACATCTGTTCAAGCGGTTTATGTTCCTGCGGATGACCTTACGGATCCAGCGCCGGCAAATACATTTGCTCACTTAGATGCAACAACGGTTTTATCCCGTAAAATTGCGGAATTAGGAATTTATCCTGCTGTGGATCCCTTGGATTCAACTTCTCGTATTTTGACACCTGAAATCGTTGGCGATGAGCATTACGATTGTGCACAACGTGTAAAAATAACCCTACAGCGCTACAAGGAATTACAAGATATTATTGCAATTCTTGGTATGGATGAATTATCGGAAGAAGATAAATTAATCGTTCACAGAGCGCGACGTGTTCAACGTTTCTTGTCTCAGCCATTCCACGTTGCAGAGCAATTTACGGGAATACCTGGGGTTTTAGTTGATATTCAAGAAACAATAAAATCTTTCAACGCAATTTTAGATGGAGAGTACGATAAGTATCCAGAAGCTGCCTTTAACTTGAAAGGTGGAATCGAAGATGTTATTGCTGCAGGTGAGAAAATGTTAGCGGAAGTATAACCTTGAGTAGATAGTAAGTGATTTTTCTACAAAAAAATTGAGTTCAATGCATTTGGAAATAATAACACCGGAATCAAAAATTTTTTATGGAGAAGTGTCTGCAGTTCAGTTTCCTGGATTGGATGGTTCTTTTCAAGTTTTGACCGGCCATGCTCCAATTATTTCAGGATTGAGTGGCGGAATAGTAAAGGTTGATCTGGCTTCTCCATTTGAGAAAACAGAAAAAACAAGCAGCTTCGTGAAACAAGACGCGAAAGATTCAAAAATTATCCGCGTCGAAATTTCAGGCGGAGTAATGGAGTTTCTGAATGATAAAATTATTGTTCTTGCTGAATAGTAAGACTTCTATATTTAAAGAGGGATTTGGTTTGCCATTTCCCTCTTTTTTGTTAAGGTATGTTAAGCGTTTATTCTTTAAAGTGCCAATATACGATACTTTGATTATTTTCGTTGTTTATTCTAAACTTTTGAATGGGTTATTTATCTAAAATAGATATCAGTAAATCACCAAAGCACATCGCAATTATAATGGATGGTAATGGAAGGTGGGCTAAAAAACAAGGGCATGAGCGTTTGTATGGCCATAACTTTGGTGTGGAGTCGGTTCGAGAAACGTTGAAAGCAGCAAAAAAGTTAAAAGTGCAGTACTTAACAATGTATGCATTCTCCACAGAAAATTGGAATCGTCCAAAAGATGAAGTGGATGGATTAATGGATCTGCTCGTTCGCTCAATTGCTGCAGAGGTAGGTGAATTAATTGAAAATGGCGTTCGATTAATGACGATTGGAGATACGGAAGGATTGCCGGAAGCATGCAGAAACGAATTACTGGAAGCCATTCAACAAACAAAAGACAATACGGAAATAACATTAGTGTTAGCGCTGAATTATAGCTCAAAATGGGAAATAACCAATGCGTTTAAAAAAATTGTTAAATCAGTAAAAGCAAGTGAAATAACAGAAGATGAAATTACGATTGAAAAAATCGAAGGATTTTTGACAACACGTGGTATTCCAGATCCTGAATTACTTATCCGAACTAGCGGTGAACATCGAATCAGTAACTTTTTGTTATGGCAAATCGCCTACACAGAATTTCATTTTACAGATGTTCTTTGGCCTGATTTCAGAGAGGAAGACCTTTTTAAAGCAGTCCTCGACTACCAATCGAGAGAAAGACGGTTTGGAATGGTTTCAGAACAATTAACCTAATTTATATGCTATTGAAGTTTTTCTACCCCTTTATTTTTTTATTTACCATTTTTACTGCTTTTGGTCAGGAAAATACCGAAGGCCCAAAGTCTATTGGTGAATTGGAAATAAATTATAAAAGTCCCAAAGAATATGAACTTGGTCCAATTCGTGTCGAAGGCGCGGACAATTACGATCACCAAGCAATAAAACTTATTGCTGGGCTCAGACAAGGCCAAACTATTTATATTCCTGGAGAACCAATTTCTAAAGCAATCAAAAACCTTTGGAAAGAAGATCTTTTTTCTGATGTTGAAATTTATGCAGAAAAGGAAATCGCAGGCGTAATTTATCTCACTATTAAAGTTACACCAAGGCCAAAATTATCACGATTTAAATTCAAGGGCGTTAACAAACGGGAAGCAGATAAAAT
>JBIKZR010000126.1:0-6033 GCA_044354635.1 Crocinitomicaceae bacterium
CGAAGAACAAATAAACATTGCTATTTCCGTAGGCTGCAGCAAGCTCATCGGTTTTAAGTATTCCAAGTGGAATAGCCAGAATTAGAGGTAGTATCGCAGTAATATAGATTGGAATAACTTCAAAAATCCACAAATAAATCATCAAACCTCCCAATGCTATAGCATTCCAGAATATAGATTTTCCGCCAGTAACAAAGAGAATTAAGGCAAATAAAAAGAGACCAAAACCAATTAGCATCTTTTTCCAGTCAAGTGTCATCATAGATTCAAAAAAAATTAAATAAAAAAAAGCGGGAGTAAATCCCGCTTAAAAATAATTGTATTTTTTATCAATTCGTTTAAAATTAACTTAACGCATTTAATTTTTGAATAAAACCAATCGCTGCATTTTCAATTTCCGCTGTAATTGGTTTGAAATCCGCTTTTGATTTTGCACCATTAATCTTTGACAACATTGCATCCTGGAAGGTTGCTGCTTCATCAATTACTGCATCTGCCTTCTCAACTTTTGATTGATCAATCAATTGTATCGTGAAACATTCTTCTACAACATCGATTACCATGTTATTCAAGTTTCTTTTAAGAATTCTTCTACTTGCCATTTTTTTATTTTTTTGTAAAGTTATTAATCTTGGTGGATTCCAAAATGAATACGGTGTATCCAAATTTTATCTTTCCGAAGATTCGTTCAACTAAGTTATATAAAAAGCACCGCGGTGAATCCCTTCTTTCGCGGTGCTTAATGATTTATGCTTGAGGAGTTTCCTCTTTTCTTTCTGGTCTTGGAAGTAATATACGACGAGATAATTTCCATTTTTTCGTTTTTGGATCTTTTCCAACAACTTTAAATTTCAATAGATCTCCTTCGTTACAAACGTCCTCCATTTTCGCTACTTTCTCCCATGAGAATTCAGAAATATGAATTAATCCATCTGTTCCTGGAAGAATTTCAACGAAACAACCGAAATCTTTTACGGATTTCACTTTTCCTTCGTATTCTGCTCCTTCTTCCACTTGAGGAGGGAAAGCAATAGAACGAATTCGGCGAACTGCTTCATTCATATCTGTTGCATTGTTGGACATTACTTGAACACGTCCTTCACCACCTTCTAATTCTTCAATTGTGATAGAAGTATTTGTTTCTTTTTGCATTGCCTGTATGATTTTTCCTCCAGGTCCGATAATCGCACCAATCATTTCATTTGGCACATTGAATGCTTCAATTCTTGGTGTTTGCGGTTTGAATTCTGCATTCGGCGCAGCAATTGTTTCAATGATTTTATTCAAAATATGTAAACGTCCACCTCTAGCCTGCTCCAATGCTTGGATCAATACTTCGTATGGTAAACCGTCCACTTTGATATCCATTTGACACGCTGTAATTCCTTTCGATGTTCCTGTAACTTTAAAGTCCATATCACCCAAATGATCTTCATCACCTAAAATATCTGACAAAACAGCAAATTTACCACCGTCTGCAACTAATCCCATTGCAATTCCGGAAACCGGTGCTTTAATCTGCACACCACCATCCATCAAAGCCAATGTTCCAGCACAAACTGTCGCCATGGAAGAAGAACCATTTGATTCCAAAATATCGGAAACCAAACGAATCGTATACGCATTATCGTCTGGTAAAACTGGCTTCAATGCTCTCAATGCCAAGTTACCGTGACCAATTTCTCTTCGGGAAGTTCCACGTAATGGTTTCGCTTCACCTGTTGAGAATGGTGGGAAATTATAGTGTAACAAGAATTTCTCTGTTCCATGAAACGTTACGCCATCGATCAGTTGCTCATCCATTTTCCCACCCAATGTCAAGGTTGTAAGAGATTGTGTTTCACCACGTGTAAATACAGCAGAACCGTGAACCATTGGCAAATAATTTACCTCAGCCCAGATTGGACGAATTTCATCAAACTTACGACCATCCAAACGGATAGATTCGTTCAACATCACATCTCTAACCGCTTTTTTCTTTACTTCACTGAAATAAACCGAAATGAAACCATTCACTGTTGCTAATTCCTCTTCCGTAAAACCTTCTTTTACTTCTGTTTTCACCGCGTTGAACAATTCCGTTCTTTTTGCTTTATCCGCAAGTCCCATGCGTGCAACGGCCTTGCATTTTTCCATTGCCAATTCATAGACTTTCGCTCTTACAGCTTCGTCGTGAATTTCGTGGCTATATTCTCTTTTTGGATTTGCATTAGGTATTTCAGCAGCTAAATCTAATTGAAACTGGCATTGCTCAATAATCGCAGCGTGTGCAATTTTAATCGCTTCCACCATTTCCAATTCAGAAATCTCTTGGAATTCGCCTTCAATCATGTTCACATCCTTCATGGTACCGGCAACCATCATATCGATATCCACGTGTTTCATTTGCTCCATTGTAGGATTTACGACCCATTCGCCGTTTACACGACCAACACGTACTTCCGACATAGGACCATTGAATGGAATATTCGAAACTGCAATTGCAGCAGAAGCAGCCAAACCGCAAAGTGCGTCTGGATTATGAATTCCATCGTACGATAACAACTGAATCATCAATTGTACTTCCGCATGGTAATCGTCTGGAAAAAGTGGACGAAGTGCTCTATCCACCAAACGCATTACAAGGATTTCAGTTTCGGAAGGACGTGCCTCACGACGGAAAAATCCACCCGGAAAACGTCCTGCTGCAGAGTATTTCTCTCTGTAATCAACTGTTAATGGAAGAAAATCCACTCCCTCTTTTGCATCAGGAGCAGCTACAACTGTCGCTAACAACATTGTGTCTCCTAATCTAACTACAACAGACCCATCTGCCTGTTTTGCCAATTTTCCGGTTTCAATGGAAATTTCTTTCCCTCCGGTCATCATTGACTTTCTGATTCCTATATTCATATATTTAATTATACATTATTACATGCTTTTTTTTTCAAAAGCAACTTTTTAAACAAAAAGGGGACAGTCGAATAAGTTCGAATGTCCCCCCAAATAAATAGTGTGTTCGTATTAAAATTAACGACGTAAGCCCAATTCTTTAACGATAGCACGGTATCTTTCAATATCTTTTCTTTTCAAATAGTCTAATAAACTTCTACGTTTACCTACTAATAATTGTAAGGAACGTTGTGTTCCAAAATCTTTACGATTCTTTTTTAAGTGCTCTGTCAAGTTCGAAATACGAAATGTGAACAATGCAACTTGCGCCTCCGTTGAACCAGTGTTTGTTTCTACACCACCGTGTTTCGTGAAGATTTCTTTTTTAATTTCTGAGTTAATATACATGCCAATATTACTTAAATGATTTTTATGTAGCCGACTTTCGACGGTGCAAAGATAATTAAATTTTCTTGTTCTACTTTTTTATTTGAAATTAAATTTCTTTTTTCCATTCCACAGTGCAAATCGTGCTATCCTTTTCTGCAAAAACAGCAATACTTTCTGCTGCAAAGACTTGCACTAAATCACCGGAATGAGCAGTTTCGTTGCCTATCCGAACTAAACCGCTAAAAACATAGATAAAAAGCATTTTATCGGTTTCACACGAACTGTTTTCTCCTGAAACGAGCTTTTTAGCGATTAGATGCGTTTCAATTCCCGGACGATAGATCACATTAAAATCAACTGCTTTACCCTTACTTTTCGTTTGCCATTCCCCAAGAAAACAATCTTGTTCAAAAGGTGCCAATTTCTTGGAATGGTGCTCTGCATGTTCTAATTCCAGATTTCCACTTAAAACAAGTAACTTTCGCTCAAAACCCTTTAAGGATGTAAAGTCAGACGTTTCAGCATCTATCGCTGCCGTGCTTATCCTGAAGTCAAATTGGCGGGAAGCAAAATCTGCATTTTCAGGATAAATATACAGTTGGGTTGTTGTTCCACCTGACCAATTGGTCGATGTAAGATTTTCCTTGATAAATTTCCGAATTTCCATAGCAAAAAACGTCCCACTTTTCAGTAGGACGTTCGTGTTTTAGTTTTTGAAAAGTTTCAAGGAAAGTGCCAGTGTTTCTTTGAGTTTGGTGCGTTCCACAATATAATCCAGGAAACCGTGCTCCAAAACAAACTCTGACCGTTGGAAACCTTCCGGCAAGTCTCTCCCTATCGTTTCTTTTACTACCCGAGGCCCTGCAAAAGCAATTAGTGCTTCCGGTTCTGCAATATTAATATCTCCCAACATGGCAAAAGAAGCAGTTACACCGCCAGTTGTTGGATCGGTTAAAAATGAAATATACGGAAGTTTTTTTTCTGCAAGTTGTCCAAGTTTACCAGAAACTTTTGCCATTTGCATCAAGGAATATCCCGCTTCCATCATTCTAGCGCCACCAGATTTGGAAATGATCATAAACGGCGCATTGATTTTTATCGCTTCATCAATTGCGCGGGCAATTTTCTCACCCATAACAGCACCTAATGAACCGCCAATAAATGCAAAATCCATTGCTGCAATAACGAAATCGTTACCATCCAACTTTCCTTTTGCCGTTCGAATTGCATCTACCAAGCCAGTACTTTCTTGTGTGCTTTTTACGCGGTCAACATATTTCTTTGTGTCTTCAAAGTGCAAAGGATCTCCAGAAGTCAATTTAGCATTCAATTCTGTATATTTTCCGCCATCAAATAAGATATTGAAATATTCTTCCGAACCGATTCTTTCGTGGTTCGAACAGCGATCACAAACGTACGCGTTCTTTGCGAGATCATCCGCTGTGAAAACAGTTTTACATTTTGAACATTTCATCCATAATCCTTCCGGAGTTTCTTTTTTTTCAGTGGTGGATGTAGTAATTCCTTCTTTTTTTCGTGTAAACCAACTCATACTTTAAATTTTTTAATTCGGGATTTATCCATCGGAATCTATGATTCCATAGTGTCCAGAAATTAGAGTGTATTAATATTGTTTAAATCCTCAAAAGCTTTTATTAGGCGATCGATGAACGTGATTTCTCCTTCGCGCATCCATTTTCTTGGATCGTAGTATTTTTTATTCGGCAATTCTTCTCCTTCAGGATTTCCAATTTGGGTGCGTAGGAAATCGATTTTATTAACCATGTAATCGCGCACACCTTCCGTAAAAGCAAACTGAAGATCTGTGTCTAAGTTCATTTTAATTACGCCATAACCAATCGCCTCGCGAATTTCTTCTACAGTCGAACCAGATCCACCGTGAAAAACGAAGTCCACCGGATTTGGTCCTGTATTGAACTTTTTCTGAACGAATTCTTGGGAATTTTTCAGGATTTTAGGCGTTAATTTAACGTTCCCAGGTTTGTACACACCGTGAACATTTCCAAACGCTGCCGCAATGGTGAATTTATCGGAAATTTTAAGTAATTCTTCATAAGCAAAAGCTACTTCTGCAGGCTGCGTATATAATTTAGAACTGTCAACATCTGTATTATCTACACCATCTTCTTCACCGCCCGTAATTCCAAGTTCAATTTCCAGCGTCATTCCCATTTTACTCATCCTAGCAAGATATTTCTTGCAGATTTCAATGTTCTCTGCAATCGGCTCTTCGGATAAATCAATCATGTGTGAACTGAACAATGGCTTTCCAGTTTCTTTGAAGAAAACTTCACTCGCATCCAATAAACCGTCAATCCAAGGCAATAATTTCTTTGCGCAATGATCCGTATGCAAAATAACTGTTGCGCCATATACTTTTGCCAACGTATGAATGTGTTTTGCACCAGCTATTCCTCCCGCAATTGCAGCTTCTTCATTTTCATTCGACAAACCTTTCCCTGCGATGTAATGCGCTCCGCCATTTGAAAACTGAATGATTACCGGCGAATTAATTTTTGCCGCAGCTTCCATAACAGCATTGATTGTATTGGAACCTGTTACATTTACAGCGGGTAATGCAAAACCATTTTCTTTTGCATATTGGAATATCTTTTGAACTTCATCGCCTGTTGCGACACCTGCTTGGATGGAATGATTCATACTTTTATTTTGTTTTCAATCAGCAAAAGTAATATTAAATAGGTTGAAACCACCTATTTCGAAGCTACTTTTTGTAATAAAAAAGTAAAA
>JBIKZR010000127.1:0-5909 GCA_044354635.1 Crocinitomicaceae bacterium
ACAGGAATTCTTTTTTCGTGCGTCAACGATCTTGAATCCATTGAGAAAGTAACCTATGACCCGAAAGCTGCAAATGAAGTAACAAAAAACCTGCATGTCTTTTATACCGATTCTGGATATGCTCGCGTGGAGATTTTTGCGGCGTTGGCGGAAACCTATTCAAAACCGGAAGCAGTTACAAAATTAAAAGACGGAATTAAAGTAAATTTCTTCTCCCCAAATGGCACTGTAGTTTCTACTCTTACGGCATTGTATGGGGAAATAAACAATTCACGGGGAACTATTTTTGTGCGCGATTCTGTTCAGTTGGTGAACCATGAAAAACAACAACGCTTAAAAACCGAAGCGCTGTTTTGGAATCAAAAAGATAGTTTAATTTATACCACCTCAAATGTTGTAGTACGGTCACCCAAAGGAGTGTTATTTGGCGAGGGAATTCGAACCAAACAGGATTTTTCGTCCTATGAATTCTTAAAGCCTTCTGGTAACTTCCTAATGGAAAAATAAATTGGGAACAATCTTTCCCGTATCTTTGTGCTGCAAGGTATTTGTTCATCTTGAAAAAATGTAAAAAAATGCAAACGTATAATAAAATAATGCTATACTTCTGGTTAATCGCCGCAGCCTTTATTTTTCTATTTATAAGCTATATGAGCTATACAGACGGCATTAAAAAATGGGGGTTTTACTATGTATTTGTATTAACGTCTCTTGGAATGTTCTTTATTAAGAAATGGATGATGAAACGAATGGAAAAAGAACTGCGTTTTCTAGAAGAAAAAAATAAATCAAAAAACTAATTAATAAAAAAATACCATTCGTAGCGGCAAAAAGAAGTTTATCCAGTTGTAAGTTATATTGGACACAATTTAGCCCATACCTTCAAAAAACGAATGTATCTTTGTAGTACAAAAATTCCAAGCATAGTTAATGAAAGTAATATTCCTTTTTTTCATTCCAATACTGCTTCTGTTCAGTTTTAATAGCGCAGCTCAAAAGGTGTTGAGTGGAACAATTTTGGACGAACGAAATATTGCGATACCCTATGCAAAGGTCTTTGTGAAAAACTCTGCAGAATTGCGTACAATTTCCGATGCTAACGGTTATTATGAACTTAGTTTATTTCCAAGTGAGTATTTCCTGGTCTTTAGCGCTTCCGGTTACGAAGAAAGAGAATCTTATGTTGTAATCAACGACATGCCGATTAAACGAGACATGCAACTTTTTCCTTCTAAATTTCAAGATTTGGGAGCTGTTGATGTATCTGTTAAAAAATCGAATCCTGGACGGGATATTGTCTTGAATGTTGTTAAAATCAGAGATAAAATAAATCCTTGGAACTATGCGCATTCCGTGGATGGGTATAGCAAAGCGTCTGAAAAATTAAGTCCAAAAGAAGGAGAAAAAAAGGAAAAACAAAAGAAAGAAGAAGAAATTCCTAACGATGAAATCGAGGATCCTTTTGCCGCAGAGCGAAAAAAACAAACAGATCTTGCCAATAACATGAATTTGGTAGAAGTGCAATTTACCCGAAATTATTCGCCTCCAAATAAAGTAAAGGAAATTCGCAATGCCTATGAAAAAAGAGGCTCCGATCAAAATTTGTATTACACAACAACCGTAAAGTCCAATTTCAACTTTTTTGAAAATCTACTTTATCTGGACGATCTGCACCAATCCCCAATAAGCTCTCCTTTATCTGGGCCTGGAATATTGTCCTACAAATACAGATTAGAAGAACAATACGAAGAAAATGGGCGGAAGATTAATCGCATTAAAATAATTCCAAGATCTACTTCTACCACAACATTAGAAGGATATATTTGGGTAATTGATTCCGTTTGGTTAATCCAAAAACTGGAACTTACGCTAAACAAGGGAAATCTGTTGGTTTACGATTATTTCAAGATTAGTCAAACCTTTAGCCAACCTGGAGATTCTATCTGTATTTTGGTAAAACAAGAACTGGAATACGGCATAAAATATAAAGACGAAACAACAAAAGGAAAAACGAGTACCGATTTTTCCAATTACAATTTTAATCCAAAATTTAGTTCTAACTTTTTCGGAAATGAATTGGCCGTTACGGAAAAAGAAGCTTATGAGAAAGATTCCAGTTATTGGGGGAAAAGCAGAACAATAGTGTTAACGGAGGAAGAAAAAAAATTCATCCTTGCAAAAGACAGCATTCGAGATTATTATAACCGAAAAGAATACATTGATTCCGTAGATCAGATCTTCAACAAAATTACAGCCTTGAAAGTCCTTTGGTTTGGAGTTGATCATCGTAACAGAGACAAAAGAACCCAATGGACAATTAGTTCATTGGCAGCAACTTTACGCCCAGTTTATATCGCCGGACCTCGATTTGCGCCAAGTTTTTATTATTTCAAAAAGTGGGCGGATGAACGTTCGTTGGATTCTTATACGGAAACATCAATTGGCGTAATGAATAATGACCTAAAAGGCAGAACTTGGCTTCGCTATCGGTATAATCCATTTCATTTCGGAACTGCAAAATTATCGTTTTCACACGATTTTGATGCCATTCGAAGTTACGATGCCATAACACAAATTTACAAACGCGAAAATTTTATTGAAACAACAAGTGGTTCCATTGGAAACGATTACGAGTTATTTAATGGATTCTATGCAGATGTAAATTTCGAATTCTCCGAAAGAAGAAGTTTGAAAGGTTATAAATTTCTAACCATTTTGGATGAAGCTCTGCCTAACAACGATCCTTCAGAATTTACTACTTATCAAGCCGCAGTAGCTGAAATTACACTTTCGTATACTCCCAAACAAAAATACATGCGAGAACCCAACAGAAAAGTGCTTTTAGGTTCGCGTTACCCAACTTTTTATGCAACCTATGAACGCGGAATCCCAAAAATATTTGGTAGCGATATTGACCATGAATACCTTCGAATCGGGATAATGCAAACGTTTAAAATTGGAACCTTGGGAACTTCCTCGTACCACATAACTTCAGGGAAGTTTCTTAGCTCTAAAAACTTGCAAATGGCTGATTTTAAATTTCAAAGAAGAAGCGATCCAATTTGGTTTTCAAACCCACTTTACTCGTTTCAAGGATTGGATTCCTCCTTGCCATCGAAAGATATCTTTTACGAAGGACATTTTGTTCACCACGACAACGGAGCAATCATCAATAAAATACCTTTCATGAAAAAAACAGGAATTGGTTTAGTTATGGGAGTTGGCGCGTTATATGTGCGAGAATTCAATTGGCAACATTACGAGCTTATCGGCGGTATTGAACGAAATTTTAAATTTTCTAAGCGTCGCTTGAGAATTGGTGTTTATGGAATACTATCCGACGGGAATAAAATTGCACCAGCAGCAGATTGGAAAGTTTCCTTCGCAATTATGGATGATCGAAACATGAAATGGAATTTTTAAACTAGATTCTATTTTCAAAGCTGTAAAATTTATCGTTTCACTTTTCTTATATTTGCTTGAAAATCGAATTTGTATGTACGGAAAGATGAAAGAATACCTTCAAGCAGAAATTAATGCCATTCAAGAAGGAGGAATTTATAAAAGAGAACGCATTATTGTTTCTCCTCAAGGTGCAAATGTGACAATTAATACTGGCGAAAAAGTCGTTATTATGTGTGCAAATAATTACCTTGGACTTTCATCGCATCCTGCTGTTATTCAAGCTGCGAAAGATACGCTAGATACACACGGTTTTGGAATGTCTTCCGTTCGATTTATCTGTGGAACACAGGATATTCATAAAGAATTGGAAAAAAAAATAGCAGACTTTTACGGAACAGAAGATACAATTCTATACGCTGCAGCATTTGATGCAAACGGCGGGGTTTTTGAACCATTATTTGGTGAAGAAGACGCTATTATTTCGGACGAATTAAACCATGCTTCTATCATTGATGGTGTTCGTTTGTGCAAGGCAAGTCGCTACAGATATAAGCATTCTGACATGGCAGATTTGGAGCAGCAATTGATCAAAGCGCAAGAACAACGGTTTAGAATAATTGTAACGGACGGCGTTTTCTCTATGGATGGTGACATTGCAAAAATGGATGAAATTTGTGCATTAGCTGAAAAGTACGATGCACTTGTAATGAGCGACGAGTGCCATTCCGCAGGTTTTATAGGTAAAACCGGTCGTGGCGTTCCAGAATACTGCGGTGTTTCAGGAAAAGTCGATATTATAACTGGAACACTTGGAAAAGCACTTGGTGGCGCGATGGGCGGTTACACAACTGGGAAAAAGGAAATCATTGAACTATTGCGTCAACGCTCTCGTCCTTATTTATTTTCAAATTCACTTGCACCAGCTATCGTTGGAGCATCAAATAAAGTTTTCGAGATACTTAGCTCCACGACAGAATTACGAGATATATTAGAAGAAAACACCATATACTTTAAAGATAGAATCCTAGCTGCTGGTTTTGATATTAAACCGGGGAATTCTCCAATCGTTCCAATTATGCTATACGATGCTGCACTTTCTCAAAAATTTGCAGATGCATTACTAGAGGAAGGTGTTTATGCAATTGGATTCTTCTTTCCTGTTGTTGCCAAAGGACAAGCGCGCATCAGAACGCAGATTTCTGCAGCGCATAGCAAAGAAGATTTAGACAAAGCAATTGCGGCGTTTATTAAAGTTGGGAAAGCGCTTAGTGTAATTTCTTAGATTTTAAAACAATAGGATTTTTTAACCTTTTTATTACAATAGAAATTTCTAAATTTACACATGTCTGAAAAGAAACGACATTTTATTTTATCCTTATTTTTGATGCTTTTTTTATGGCAAATAGGATTTTTATGTGGTGGATTTTTACTGCAAAATCAACAGGTTAATGCGCAAACTAGTTTTTTTATTGATGGAATTGAAGAAGATGAAAATATGCAGCTTTCGCAGTTTACGGAAGGGTTTTCAGATGCAGATTCTCAAGAATTAATGGAGGAAGAGCTAGAATTTGAATGCAACCAACATTTTAAATTCCAGTCAGAAAACCTATTACCAAAAAAACGGGTTGAACTTTTTTCACCCTCCACTCATTTCCAAAATCCCTTTTCACCTCCTAAAGGAGTCCTTTTATTTTGATTTAAAAAAATAGAATTACTCACTTACAGCTTATATTTAATGAAAAATTTATTCACCAACTGGCGGTCGGATTTTCCCGCAAGTCTTGTTGTTTTTTTAGTGGCTTTGCCATTATGTCTTGGCGTGGGTTTGGCCTCCACAAATACCGAAGGAATCCATGGTATGCCAAATGTTTTTTCTGGCATTATCGCCGGAGTTATTGGAGGCGTTGTTGTTGGTTTTTTTAGTAAAAGTAGGATTGGCGTTTCAGGACCAGCAGCCGGACTAATTACTATCGTTATCGCATCCATCACCACTTTAGGTAGCTTCGAAGGTTTTTTAGTTGCAATAGTTTTATCCGGGATTATTCAGATAATTGCTGGATTTTTAGGGATGGGGATTTTAGCAAATTACTTCCCATCTTCCGTTATCAAAGGTATGTTGGCCGCGATTGGTTTAACGCTAATTTTGAAAGAAATTCCACACGCAATGGGATATGACGCAGATTTCTTTGGAGACGAAGCTTTCTTTCAGCCCGACGGACACAATACATTTTCAGAAATCTTATATGCATTAAACGCATTGCATCCCGGTTCCATTCTTATAGCGTTGGTTTCCTTGGCAATTTTAATACTATTTGATACCAATAGAATGAAAAAAATCGCACTTTTTAAGATTCTCCCAGGAGCATTGTTTGTGGTTGCGATTGGAATTTTACTGAACTACCTTTTTTCTAATTTTGGAAAGAATTTTGCAATCACCGAAAAACACCTTGTGGAACTTCCAGTTGCCAAATCTTTCGAAGATGTCCTATCCTTCTTCTCCTTTC
>JBIKZR010000128.1:0-5908 GCA_044354635.1 Crocinitomicaceae bacterium
TAGCTGAAGTAAATTTGGCTCAAGCCTATATCGATATGGGCAACACCACAAAGGCTACAGCGATACTTAACCACTATAAAAATCAAGCAAAAAAAATGAAAAAGTTGGAATCGGTATCCAATGCTTATGCTTTACTTGGCGCTATTCAAAGTGGTAAAGGAAAATTTTCCCTTTCAAAAGAGTTGTTTAGAAAAAGTGCTTATTACGGATTTGCTTCGAATGCAATTGCGCAAATAGCACACGCCTATACGAATATGGCAATCGTTTATTTTCAGGAGGGAAACCAGAAAGAGGCATTAAATTACTTCAATAAATCTTTAGAAATCCGACTGAAAACGAAAAATGTCCGTTCCATTTCTGAGAGTTATTTTAACTTGGGTGAATACTATTCAGGGATTGGTGATGTTCAAACTGCAGCCTTATATTATGAAAAATGTAAAGCATATTGCGAAGAAAATAATCTGTTAAAAGAGGAAATGGAAGTGTTACTTTCTTTGATCAACATCGACAAAATGGCTAAGAATTTCGAAATAGCCGTTCAAAAAATGGAGGGATATATTGCCCTGCAGAAAAAATATTATTCAGAAGTTTCTGAATTGAATACGAGGGATCGGGATATTATTGAAATAGTTGAATCTTTGGAGAGAGAAGAATACGATAAAAAAGAAGCACAAAAACTAGAAGAAAGTATTGCCGCTCAGAGATTTCAAAAATACGTGCTTTATGCTATTTTTTCACTGTGCGCAATTGCCTTGGTGTTGTTAGCCTTCTACAGAAAAAAAATTATTTAAGCTTCAACTTAATTCAGTTTTGGTGGGTAGATTAGTTTGAATTTTGGAATGAAAACTTGGAAGAATTCCCCATTGTTCAAGTTTTTAAATGTATAAAATCCTTTCATGTATCCAATCTCGGATTGTAATTCACAACCACTTGTATACGTGAAATTTTGACTTGGTTTTAAAAGTGGTTGCTCACCAACAACACCTTCTCCGCTGACAAAACTCGTATCGTTCAAGGAATCAAAGATGTACCAATCTCTTTTCAGCAATTGCACATCAAAATTGTTATGGTTTTGAATAGTAATGCGGTAATTAAAAAAGTATACGTTTTCCGGTATTGAGGAAAAATCAGATCGGAAGTTCGTGTCAACGGTTATTTCTATTCCTTCGGTAATTGCTGTTTCCATGGTCGTTCGTTTGTCTGTTTACAGTTTCGAAAATTAAGCCAATATTTATTTAAAAACAAATTACAAAGAAAAGAGTTTTGCCCTTTCTATAAATTTAACATTTTGCCGAAAGAATAAATAACCAAAATCCATCCCAATATAAATTATTTAGAATTGTTCTAAATTAAAAAATCCCATGTTAAATTATTATTTATTCCCCCCCAAACGCTCGGAATTTTATAATTTTACCCCACTTATTAAAACGCTTTAAAACATGTCGAAGACAGTTAAGCTCAAGAAAGGCTTGGATATTAGATTATTAGGTGATGCGGAAAAGGTAACGGTTACCTTGCCATTACCATCGACTATATCATTGAAGCCATCCGATTTTCACGGAATGACGCCAAAAATGGTTGCCAAAGAAGGAAGTCATGTAAAAGCCGGCGAAGTAATTTTCTGCAACAAGTACAATGAACCTGTAAAAATCGTTTCACCACTTAGTGGAACTATTCAGGCAATTGTGCGCGGTGAGAAACGCAAGATTATAGAAGTCCTGATAGCTGTCGATGCAACGCAAGAGTTCTTAGAAACTCCATTGAAAGATATTACAACAATGTCTGGAGATGAGGTAAAGGAAACAATGCTCGCTGCAGGTTTGTGGCCATTTGTGAAACAACGCCCGTTGGATATTGTTGCGGCGCAAGATAACGCCCCAAAAGCGATTTTTATCTCTGCGTTTGACAGCGCTCCTTTAGCTGCAGATTTTAACTACTCCATGCATGGACAAGATGCAGATTTCCAGGCTGGTTTAGACGCTTTGGCGAAACTTACCGCGGGAAAAGTGCACCTGACATTGAACACAAAAACGGCAAACGATGCAAAGTTTGAGCATGCTAAAGGTGTTCAAATCAATAAAATTTCCGGAAAACATCCAGCTGGTAATGTTGGACCGCAAATTCACCACATTGATCCAATCAACAAAGGAGAATTTATCTGGACGGTAAATGCACAAGATGTTGCAATCATTGGAAGGTATTTTAATACCGGAAAGTTTGATGCGCACAAAACAATTGCACTTACTGGCTCTGAAGCAATTGCTCCAAAATACTACAAAACGATTATCGGAGCGAATGTGTCTGCGCTTTTAAAGGATGCAGTAAAAACAGAAGGGAAAGTGCGTGTGATCAGTGGAAACGCTTTAACTGGTGATAAAATTGATGCGGATGGCCATCTTGGTTTTTATGCAAATCAAGTAACTTTGCTTCCGGAAGGCGACCAATACAAGTTCTTCCTAACAACAGGATGGCTAGGACTTGGGTTTGATAAATTCTCTAATTCAAGATTGTTTCCAACGTTTTTAACGCCCAAAAAGAAATTCAGATTGGATACCAATACAAATGGCGAAGAACGGGCATTTGTGGTAACCGGTGAATTGGAGAAAGTGTTCCCGTTTGATATTTTTCCAATGCAATTGGTTAAAGCTGCAATAACGGATGACATCGACGGAATGGAGAATCTTGGAATCTACGAAGTAGCGCCAGAAGATTTTGCATTGTGCGAGTATGTTTGTACAACAAAAATCAATATTCAAGATAAAATCCGTCAAGGCCTGGACTTGATAGGGGAAGAGTGCATGTAATATTTAAAAATTCTTTACAGTGAAATTCTTAGAAAATATTTTACATAAAATGGAACCAAATTTCGTCAAGGGAGGAAAACTTGAGAAATGGAACCCATTGTTTGAAACGCTTTCAACATTTGCGTTTTCGCCAAAAACAGTTACACTAAAAGGTGCACACATCCGTGATGGTGTAGACTTGAAACGTACCATGATGACCGTAATAATTGCGCTTATTCCATGTTTATTGTTTGGGATTTATAATACCGGACATTGGGCAATGGTAGCAGAACAAGGGAATCGCGATTTGATTTTCTGGGCGGATCAAAGCACAAAAATTTTACTGGGTCTAAAAGTGGTTTTACCGCTAATCGTGGTTTCTTATGGTGTTGGGTTGTTAATCGAGTTTATTTTCGGAATGTTTAGAGGCCACTCTTTACACGAAGGTTTCTTGGTTTCTGGAATGTTGATTCCTTTAACAATGCCTGCAGATGTTCCATTGTGGATGGTAGCAGTTGCAACTGCATTTGCTGTTATCATTGGAAAAGAAGTGTTTGGTGGAACAGGAATGAATATCGTAAACATTGCATTAACAGCGCGTGCTTTCTTATACTTTGCATACCCAACTTCCATGTCTGGAGACAAAGTTTGGATGGCAGGAAAAGAAGTGGATGGCGTTTCCGGTTCAACAGCTTTGGGAGATCTAGCCTCTTTTATGTCGGATAAGCCAGTTTTTGAAAATTTGGATGCATATACTTCGAGTTATTCTCTCTTTGACTCTGTAGTAGGTTCTATTCCGGGCTCTATTGGTGAAACATCGGTTATCGCATGTCTAATTGGAGCTGCGATTCTGATTTTTTCTGGAGTTGGTTCACTGCGTATTATTTTATCTTTCTTCATTGGTGGGTTTGTAATGGGACTTTTATTGAATCTAATCGGTGGAAATCCATATTTGGAACTTCCTGCTTATACCCATTTGGCAATTGGAGGTTTTGCATTTAGTGCTGTATTTATGGCAACGGATCCTGTAACGGCAGCACAAACTGCAAAAGGGAAAATCATCTATGGTTTTTTTGGAGGATTTATTGCAATCATTATTCGCGTATTGAATCCAGCATATCCAGAAGGTGTTATGCTTTCAATACTCTTGATGAATGTTTTGGCACCAATTATTGACCATTACGTTGTACAAGGGAATATTAAAAGAAGGTTAAAAAGAATTAAAACTGCGTAATCATGGCATTTAATAAAGAAAGTAATGGTGGCACATTTGGTTTTGCAATCGCATTGGTTATCGTTGTAGGAGTTGTTCTGGCAATACTATCCATCGAATTAAAACCGCAAAAAGACCAAAATTCAAAGGTTAAAAAGCAAATGGAAATTCTTTCTGCTTTTATGGATTTGAATAAAGAAGGTATTAGCAGAAAAAATGCAGAAGAAGAATTCAAAAAATACGTTCAATTGGAAGACGCTGTTGTCTTGGATATGAATGGAAATATAGTGGAAGGCGCAAATGCATTTGATGTAAATATCCAAGAGGAATATAAAGACAAAAACAAAAAGGAAAAAGACAAGAGATTTCCCCTGTTCGTTGCTGAAAAGGATGGGAAAAAGATGTTTGTCATTCCTGTTGTTGGAAAAGGACTTTGGGGACCAATCTGGGGGAATATTTGCTTGGATGAGGATATGAGCACCATCGTTGGAGCTTCTTTTGGTCACAAAGGAGAAACACCAGGGCTTGGAGCAGAAATTGGACAAAAGTTTTTTATAGACCGATGGATTGGTGAATCTATTACAGATGAGAATGGTGAATTTTTGAAATTCGAAATTGTAAAAGATAATTCTGGTAATGCAAAACCTCAAAAAGTAGATGGTATAACTGGCGGAACAATTACTTCCAAAGGTGTGGAAGAAATGGCAAATAGATGTTTGTCTATTTACGCAATTTATTTTAAGCAACTTAAAAATCAACAGTAATGAGCGAAGAAACTGTAAATAAAAGAGCTCCCAAAGAGCCGCTTTTTTCTAAGAATAATAGAAAGTTGATTACGGATCCGCTTACAGATAATAATCCTGTAACGGTTCAAGTACTAGGCGTTTGTTCTGCATTGGCAATTACAGTGCAGGTTAATCAGGCAATTGTTATGGGATTATCCGTGGTATTTGTTACCATGATGAGTAATTTTGTTATCTCGGCAATGCGTAACATTATTCCTTCCAGGATTAGAATTATTGTTCAATTGGTAATCGTTGCTGCTTTGGTAATTGTTGTGGATCAAATACTTCAAGCATTTTTACCGGATCTTTCCGAGAAATTATCTGTATTCGTTGGATTAATTATTACCAACTGTATCTTGATGGGACGTCTGGAAGCATTTGCTATGGCAAATAAACCTTGGCCTTCTTTGTTGGATGGTTTAGGAAATGGTTTGGGATATACAGGCTTGTTGCTAATCGTTGCAGTGTTTAGGGAATTATTCGGTTCGGGATCGCTACTTGGTATTCCAATCTTTGGCAGTCCAATACCGACGCCTGATTCCCCACTAGGAACTGGTTTGTACGCAATGGGATACATGAATAACAACTTGGTTATTTTACCGCCATTTGCATTGGTAGTAGTTGGTATCATCATTTGGATTCAACGTGCACGAAATAAATCTTTACAAGAACAACATTAATCGATACTAATTGAATTGTTATGGAAAGTACTTTAGATATTTTTATTAAGTCAATATTTTCAGAGAACATGATTTTTGCCTACTTCTTGGGCATGTGTTCTTATCTGGCGGTATCCAAAACGGTGAAAACTGCAGTTGGATTAGGCGCAGCAGTTATTTTTGTATTAACGGTTACCGTTCCTGTAAATTATTTATTGGAAAATTACCTTTTGAAAGCTGGTGGATTATCTTGGATGGGTGAAGAATATGCCGAAATTGATTTGAGTTTCCTTTCGTTCATTATGTTCATAGCAGTTGTAGCATCTATTGTTCAATTGGTGGAAATGTTGGTGGAAAAGTTTGCACCTGCATTATACGGAGCTTTGGGAATTTTCTTGCCGCTTATTGCTGTTAACTGCTCTATCCTTGGTGGTGCTCTGTTTATGCAGGAACGCCAGTATTCAACCG
>JBIKZR010000129.1:0-5897 GCA_044354635.1 Crocinitomicaceae bacterium
CGGTATCCGAAAACAAAGTAGGAATTACCGTTCACGATATGCGAGGAAGAATCATTTTTGACAATAGCTATGACAATACTGGATTGTTCTCTCAAAACATCCAATTGGATCAAGCGCAATCCGGAGTGTATTTAGTGACGGTTAAAGACGGCGACAGAAAAGAAGTAAAAAGAATTGTTATTGAATAATAACAATTGAACTATATTTTAAAACCGCCACAATTGTGGCGGTTTTTTTATTTAACAACCCCGCTAATTTTTGAAATAATCTGAGGAACCTCATTTATTTTAAAATCGAAATCAAGCTGATAAGTTTCGTTATTTTTTTTCAATTTCAGATTTCCCTCTTTCACTTTGTAATAGCCGGTTGCTCCTCTACAAAAGCAAAACCGACCAAAAAGCATTTTTGAATCTTGGAGTTTGGTGTCCAATAAATTTAATTCTGTTTCAGAAGCATTAAATTCAAAAACAACCTCTTCTCGATAACTTGAATCTTGAATGTTTTTGTCATTTTTTAAATTATATATATATCGAATGGTGTTTTTTGTAGTATCATCTTCAAGAGAATAATAGGTTTTTCCAAACGCATCATTTTTGATTTCTAACCGTTTGTTTTGTAATAATTCAAAAGTACAAATGCCGTTTTCGGGACAGGAAACGAGCTGTGTTTCGGAATTAGTTTGAATTTGCTTGTTACTTCCACAAGAAAACAATGCAGCAAATAAAAATAAACAAAGTGATTTAATATAATAGAAGCGATTTGTTTTCATTTAGCTAATTAAAGAAGTTAGAATTAATGGTTTTCAAATGTACCTTTTTTTTAAAAACTGCCTTGATTTTATAACATTAAAATAACAATAATGTAATTTATGCCTATATTTGGAATCCAAAAAAAACTAAATTAAAACTTAATTTTTAAATGAAAAAACAATTACTATTAGCCATTGCATTTACTTTCGTTTTATTTCAAACACAAGTACAAGCACAAAACGATTTATGGACCATTCATAATTCTGATGCAAGTAAAATCATAACTGACCAAGCCGTTTCAAGGGTTTCATTTCCTAAAACTTTTAAATTATATGATTTAAACATTGATCCATTAAGACATGCGCTTTATTCAGTTGTAGCCGATTTAAAAGGCAAACATTCTACAATAATTTCCTTGCCCAATGCGGATGGTCAAATGGAACAATTTGAAGTAAATGAAGCTTCCAACTTTGAGGCCGATCTTCAAGCCCAATTCCCGGAAATTAGAGCTTTTTCAGGAAAAGGAATTACGGATAAATACGCTACTTTAAAACTAAGTATTTCTCCACAAGGAATTCAAACAATGGTTTTTAGAACCGATAAAGAAAATGAATTTATCGAACCATATTCTCAAGACCATAAGGTTTATGCGGTTTTTAAATCACAAAGAACTAAAAACAATTTAGCATGGAATTGTTCAACAGATGACAAAACAGTAGCGTCAACTGTAAGTTCAAAAATAGCAAACGTAAAAAAATCTAGCGCCGGAGAATTAAAAACAATGCGGTTGGCACTTTCATGTAATGGGGAATATGCTAATTATTTTGGGGCCACAAGCGCCACGCAAGTAGCCAATGTTTTGACGGCTTTTAATAATACATTAACTCGTTGTAATGGTGTTTATGAAAATGATTTAGGCGTACACATGAATTTAGTGGCAAGCACTACTAATGTTATATATTATAATCCAACAAATGATCCCTATTCAAATAATATGAATAGTTGGAACACCTCGTTGCAAAAAGCTTTGAATACAACTTTAACAGGTTCAAATACTTCAATAACTTTGAATAATGCGGCTTATGATATTGGCCATATGTTTGGAAAATCAGGAGGTGGAGGAAACGCAGGATGTATTGGATGTGTTTGTGTAGATGGTGTAACAGCAGGAAATGGAAGTACAAAAGGTAGAGGAATCACTTCTCCCGCAGATGGAATTCCGCAAGGGGATAATTTTGATATTGATTATGTGGTTCATGAAATGGGACATCAAATGGGCGCTACCCATACCTTTTCAAATTCAAATGAAGGTTCGGGAACCAACAAAGAAGTGGGTTCAGGGGTAACAATTATGGGATATGCCGGAATTACCAACGAAGACGTTGCTGCTCACTCTATAGATATTTACCACGAAACTTCTATTGAACAAATTCAAGCTAATTTATTAACTAAAACATGTCCGGTAACGACTTCTTTATTGGGAACTAATGACACACCAGTTGTTTCGCCAGTTAATAATTACACCATTCCAATTAGTACGCCATTCGTGCTCACAGGATCGGCTTCAGATGCTAATACATCTGACGCGCTAACGTATTGTTGGGAACAAAATGATGATGGAGGAGCTTCAACGGGTGCAGACAGTTCTGCAGACATTACCAAAATTGAAGGGCCTAATTTCATTTCGTGGAGCCCAACCGCTTCTCCTTCTAGATATTTTCCAAAATTGGCTTCTATTTTAGCCAATTCTAATACTACTAGTGAAGTTGGAGGCGATGCAGGAATGTTGTCAGAAGCCCTGAGTTCGGTTGCTAGAACATTGAATTTTAGATTGACCGTTAGAGACAATGCTCCCTATAGCGCAACTGCTCCAATAAAAGTAGGACAAACGGCTTATACAGATATGGCTGTGACAGTAACTGCTGCTGCGGGACCTTTTTTAGTAAGTGCCCCAAATACGCCTGTTTCTTGGACTGTTGGTTCAAATCAAAACGTAACCTGGGCTGTTGCTGGAACTGATGCTAATGGTGTAGATTCACCATTTGTAGATGTCTTTTTATCAACAGATGGCGGGTTAACGTATCCAATCCAATTAGCAAGTAAAGTGCCAAATAACGGTAGCACCAATGTAACAATACCAAACAACGTTGGAACTACCAATAGAATAATGGTAAAAGGAAACAAACATATCTTTTTTGATATTTCTAATACCAATTTTGCAATAACCGCGCCTACAAGTAGTTTCTCTATTGCATATAATGGTGTAGATGGCGAGCAAAACAAACAAGTTTGTCAAGGAGGTTCTTCAACTTACATAATTCCTTATACAGTTTATGGCGGATTTTCCGGAACAACTAGTTTCAGCGCTACAGGATTGCCAATAGGAGTTACAGTTGATTTTTCTCCTTCATCTATGACGTCAAACGGCAATGTAACTATGAACGTTACAACAACTGGAGCTGTTGTCCCAGCGATAATTCCAATTCAAGTAGTGGCAACTTCTGGAACTACTTCGAATGCTGTTTTTTACTTAGAAGTATTTAATGCTGATTTTGGAACACAAACTTTAACTAGTCCGGCAAATTTAGCAACAGCAATTAATCCGCTATTGTCCAATTTGACATGGCCTGCAAACGCTTCAGCAACAAGTTATGATGTTCAAGTAGCAACCGATGCTGCTTTTACAAACATTATTCAAACCGCTTCCGTTTTAACAAATAGTTATTCGGTTTCTGGATTAACAATTGCTAGTGATTATTATTGGAGAGTGCTCCCAAAAAACCCAGTTTGCGCTGGGACTTTTAGTTCTGGATATAAATTTACAACGGGACAATTAATTTGCGCGAATTCATCGTCAGTAAATATTCCAGTAACCATTCCAACAAATGTGGCAACTGTAACATCTTCTATTGATGTGCCTTCAGGAGTAACTATTTCAAATGTAAGCCTCAATGTAGACATTACACATACTTGGATTAATGATTTATCACTTAAATTAACTAGCCCTGCCGGAACCACTATTACGTTAGTTGCCAATCCATGTAATGCGAATGTAAGTGTTAATGATATTAACGCCACGTTTGACGATGCAGGAACTGCTTTTGTTTGTGGCAACTTACCAGGGATTTCTGGAACAGTTTTACCAACGCAACCTTTTTCAACGTTTGTTGGAGAATCATCAACAGGAACTTGGACCTTAAGTGTTGTAGATGCTTATAACCAAGACGGGGGAACTTTAAATAGTTGGAGTTTGAACATTTGTTCAATGGCGTCGCCGTTGAGTATTGTTGAAAATCAATTACAGAATTTTGCTTTATTTCCAAATCCAAATAAAGGAAACTTTACAGTTAAATTTAATTCCAAATCAACTAAAGCCGTTACTATTTTGGTTCATGATATCAGTGGAAGAAGCATTTTTGAAAAGAAATATTCCAATACGGGATTGTTTTCAGAAAACCTTCAATTGGACAATGTTCAAGCGGGAGTTTATCTTGTGACGGTTCAAGATGGCGATAGTAAAATAGTAAAAAGAATAATTATTCAATAATTGTATTTTTAGTACAATAAAAAGGGGAAGCTTATTTAGTTTCCCCTTTTTTTATTTTCCATTAAATGCTGTCATGGTATTTTCTAATCCCGAGCTGCCAAACGATTTGATTATTTCGCTGGCGACTTCTAATCGTTCGGGGAGTTTTGTTTTTTCTGTATCGTCCCAATTTCCTAATACATAATTAACTTGTTGTCCCTTTTTGAATTCATCGCTAATGCCAAATCGGAATCGAGGATAGTCGCTTGAATTTAGGATTAGGCTGATGTTTTTGAGCCCATTATGACCACCATCGCTTCCTTTTGAACGGATGCGGATGGTTCCGAAAGACAGGTTTAAATCATCGGCAATGATTAATATATTTTCGCATGGAATTTTTTCTTTATCCATCCAATATTTCACAGCTTTTCCGCTGAGGTTCATGAAGGTATTTGGTTTTAGCAACAAAAAGGTCTTGCCTTTTGCTTTATATTCTGCCAAAGCACCCAGTTTGACTGTTTCGAACGAAAGGCTTTCTTTTTTAGCAAAATAATCTAGAATTTTAAATCCGATATTGTGTCGGGTATTGGCGTATTCAGCACCGATGTTTCCGAGGCCAACGATTAAAAATTTATTCATACCAGCTGAAGTATCTTGTGTTTGTTTTTTGAAAAATAAAGTAGTAATCCATTTTATCATATTGCAAAAATAGGTTTAATTCGAATACTAGCTGACTTTGGGTATTAGAATTTTCTTGTTAGCCCCGATGGAAGCGGCATCCTCTTGTGGCGGGGTTCGCTACAAGAGATATAGCGGACAGCGGGAGGATTGGTTCTTGAAATCGCCAAAAGTGGCGCTTCATATAACAAAAAAAGCACCAGAAAATCTGATGCTTTTTGAATATTGAAAAGTGTAGAAATTATTTTTTCTTTCCTTTTACTGGAGCTTTTGCTGCTTTTGCTGCTTCTTGAGCGGCTTTCATAGCGGCACGTGAAATACGCACTTGAGCTACCACAGTATTGTCTGGGTGTAATAATTTGTATTTGTCGGAAACTAGTTTCGTTACATACAATTTGTTTCCCATTTCCAATTCAGAAATATCGGTTTCGATAAAATCTGGAAGGTTTTTTGGTAATGCTTTCACTTTTAATTTACGGGCATTTAAACGTAAAACACCTCCTAAAAGTACACCTGGAGAAACACCTGTAATTTTTACAGGAACTTCCATAGTGATTTCTTTGTCATTAAATAATTGAAAGAAATCTAGGTGTAAAATTTTGTCAGACACCGGGTGAACCTGAATGTCTTGTAATACAGCATCGAATTTTTTAGTTCCCAAATCAATCACAACGGTGTGTGCGTTTGGAGTGTAAACCAAGTTTTTGAATGCTTTTTCTTCTGCTGAGAAATGCACTGCTTGATTTCCTCCGTAAAGTACGCAAGGAACCAATCCAGCATTACGTAAGGCTTTAGTCGCAACTTTGCCCACGCTTTCTCTTTCTGATCCATTAATTGTAATCGATTTCATTGTAAATATATATAGTTAATAAAAAAAAATTCTTTTTTCAGCTTACAGCAATTAGCTTTTAGCTTTTTTTTTTGTTGCCTTGATATAATCCCTA
>JBIKZR010000130.1:0-5894 GCA_044354635.1 Crocinitomicaceae bacterium
GAAACATTTTTTCACCTTATTGTTACCAGCGATTGTTCTAGCTAATCTTCTTACTTCTTGCAATGAGAAAATTAATTTAATTGGCGATTTTACAGAAACGGCTGTTGTGTATGGCTTATTGGATAAATCGGATTCTATTCACTTTATCAAAATCAATAGAGCATTTATCGGTCCTGGAAATTCACTTGAAATAGCGCAAATTCCCGATTCAAACTATTTTAATCAAGTGGACGCAACGGTTACAGAGGTAATTAATGGATCGGAAGTTCGTGAATGGGAATTGAAAGATTCAATTATTGAAAACAAAGAAACAGGTGGTGTGTTTTATGCGCCAACTCAAAAAGTATATTACTTTAAAACAAAAACCTGCAAAGCAGACGGAACGCAACAATTAAATTCTCCTCTACCTTCCGATTTGTTAAATTCTTTGAATGGTTTAGCGAAATACAAACTGAAAATCTCGGTAAATGGCGGCGAATTTGAGGTGTATGGAGAAACAGAGATTGTCGGTGCAGTAAGTACTTCAGCGGAACTTCAAAATTTCCGTTTTGATTTTATTGAAAACACAGGTGAATATGCTCAGAGCGGAATATCTACTACAATAGGCAATCCAGTTTTAGGCAAATGTTACATTGTGAACACCTCACTGGAAGTGAACTTTGAGGAAATAATTCAAAGTACCTTGGAAGTAAACACCAAGACTTTTAAATGGAATCTAGGGGAATCGGAAATTGAACCAGGAAGTTCTAAAAGCTTTACCATGAATGGTCAGACGTTTTATGACTTAATAAAATCAAATGTTACGGCAAATCCATTGATTACCAAAAGAAGAATGAAATCTATCAAAGTAATTTCAATTGGTGGTTCACAAGACCTTTCAAATTATATGGCAGTCAATAAACCAAGTTCAAGTTTAGCTCAAAATAAACCAACTTTTACAAATTTAACAGCAACGGGTGACCATCGTGTAATCGGTATTTTTTCATCCAGATATACGCGAACAACAGATAAATTATATATCAATCCTTCCAATACGAGTTTGCGTATCATGACGGTCGAATCCGTAGTGGAATTATGTAAAGGCGCTATCACTGGCCAACTGCTTTTCTGTAGCCAACATCCTGCAGATCTCGGAACAAATTATGCCTGTCCATGATTTTTTTAACTAGATTTCTCTAAAACACGGCATAAAATTCACTCTTTTTGTACCTTTAGCACATGGCTGAAAGGAAAACTTTCTTTGTTAACGTAATTCTACCAATTCCAATTCATAAGGAATTCACTTATCGTGTACCTTTCGAAATGAATGCGTCCATTTGTATTGGAGGTAGAGTTGTTGTTCCTTTCGGAAAATCAAAATTACTTACTGGAATTATTACCAAAATTACCGAAACTGCTCCAACGGATTACCAAGCAAAATACGTGGAGCATGTTTTGGACGATGAACCAATAATCACGAAAGAACAATACCATTTCTGGCAATGGATTTCCAGTTATTACCTCGCGCCAATCGGCGATGTTATGAATGCTGCACTTCCTTCCAATTTCAAACTTGCAAGCGAAACAAAAATTGTTCTACATCCAGACTTCGATGGGAAAATAGACAATTTGGACGCACGTGAACTTCAAATTGTTGAAACGCTCGAAATTCGCGAAGTTCTAGATCTGAAAGAACTTTCTGAAATAATTGGGATTAAGACCGTTCAACCCATAATTAAAAAATTGATGGACCGGCGAATTGTGCTGTCGAAGGAAGAATTGAACGATAAATTCGTTGCTAAAACTGCCGTATATATTATGTTGGATGAAACAATTACATCCGAACAAAAATTGAATGACGTTATCTCCAACCTCGAACAGAAAAAAACTGGAGAAAAACAATTAGAAGTGCTGTTAACTGTTTTGAAGGAAGGTAATTATTCTCAAAATGCGTTACAAAAACCGGTTCTCAGAAAAGATTTACTGGAAATGGGACTTTCTGCTTCTACCATTAATACGCTAGAAAAAAATGGTATTCTTCAACAGAAACGCATTGCAATTTCCCGTTTCGACCTGAAAAATGATCCGCAGTTTGCCTTTAAAAAATTATCGGAAGGCCAATATAAAGCGTTGGAAGAAATTAAAGAATCCTTCGAAACACATACCACCACGCTGCTGCATGGTGTTACTGGTTCTGGAAAAACGGAGATCTATGTTCAATTAATTCAGGAACAACTGGATTTAGGCAAACAAGTGCTTTTTCTTTTGCCAGAAATCGCTTTAACAACCCAATTGATTCAGCGACTTTCTGCTTATTTTGGCGAACAAGTTGGCGTTTACCATTCTAAATTCAACCAAAATGAGCGCGTTGAAATTTGGAACCATGTATTGAATAACAATCCGGATCGTTTCCGGATAATACTTGGTGCGCGTTCCTCTGTTTTTCTACCTTTTAGAGAACTTGGACTTATAATAGTGGATGAAGAGCACGAATCTAGTTTCAAACAATACGATCCTTCTCCTCGCTACAATGCCCGGGATGCTTCAATTGTATTGGCACATTTTTATAAAGCAAAAGTTTTACTTGGATCCGCTACACCGGCATTGGAAACGTATTACAACGCCAAAAACGATAAATACGGATTAGTGGAGTTGAAAGACCGTTTTGGCGGAATCCGATTACCCGAAATTTTTTGTGCGGATGTCAAAAAAGAACGCCGTCAAAAAAGCATGCATTCGCACTTTACAACTTATTTGATCGATACGATGCGCGAGGCATTGAATAAAAAAGAACAAATAATTTTATTTCAAAACCGCAGAGGTTACACCCCATTATGGAGTTGTGAAATCTGTAATTGGACTCCAAAGTGCAAAAATTGCGATGTTTCACTTACATACCACAAACAAACCAATAGTTTAAAATGCCATTATTGTAGTTTTTCGTCACCGCCAATTGGATCTTGCGGCTGTTGCGGCTCAAATCGCTTGAAAATGATTGGTTTTGGAACAGAGAAAGTGGAAGACGAATTATCCTTGATTTTTCCAGAAAGTACCATCAAACGATTGGATTTGGATAGCACACGTTCTAAAAATGCCTACGAAACAATCCTCTCAGAATTTGAAAGTAGAAAAGTGGATATTTTAATCGGAACCCAAATGGTTACAAAAGGGCTGGATTTTGACAATGTTAGCCTTGTTGGAATTTTAGATGCCGATATGTTGTTAAATCGACCGGATTTTAGAGCCTTTGAGCGCGCCTACCATTTGATGTCGCAAGTTGCAGGACGATCCGGTAGAAAAGGAAAACGCGGAAGCGTAATCATCCAGACAGGCGATCCGGAACATTGGGTAATTCAGCGCGTAATAGAGCACGATTATGTTGGATTCTACGAAAATGAAATCATCGAACGAAAGAATTTTTTCTATCCGCCGTTTTTCAAAATAATAGAATTTACCTTGAAGCATAAAGATGAAAAAATAGTCGATAAAGGAGCGATTGAATTTGCAAATTCCTTGCGGGAAGTATTTAAAGAACGTGTTATCGGTCCTGAATTTCCAATTGTTCGACGCATTCAAAATTTGTATTTAAAATCCATCAAATTAAAGGTTGAAAAAGATATTTCCGATAAAAAAATAAAGGAACGCATTCAGCAACTAATTGATGCTTTCTATGGCGTTCCTTTAAACAGATCGATTCGAATTGTTGTAGATGTTGATCCCGCTTAACCTAGGTATGATTTTAGCATCCGGCTTCGGGAGGTATGCTTCAACCTTCGAATTGCTTTTTCTTTGATTTGACGAACCCGCTCTCGTGTAAGATCAAAACGTTCGCCAATTTCTTCTAATGTCAACGGATATTTTCCGTTTAATCCATAATATAATCTTACAACGTCGCCTTCTCGCTGTGTCAGCGTAGAAAGAGAACGTTCAATATCCTTACGCAAAGACTCTGCCACCAATTCGTTTTCAGGACCTGGCAGGGAATCATTCAATAAAACATCATACATACTCGAAGAAGATTCGTCGCCTTCTACTAAAGGCGCGTCCATCGAAATATGTCGACCTGTATTTGCGAGCGATTGCTTTACTTCTTCTGTCGAACAATCCAAATATTCCGCTAATTCATCCGCAGAAGGCGGCCGTTCAAATTTTTGTTCCAATTCCGAAAAAGCACGGTTTATTTTGTTAATTGTACCAATTTTATTCAAGGGCAAACGCACAATTCGCGCCTGTTCCGCCAATGCTTGTAATATGGATTGACGAATCCACCATACGGCATAGGAAATGAATTTAAACCCACGCGTTTCATCAAAACGCTCTGCTGCTTTGATTAACCCCAAATTCCCCTCGTTAATGAGGTCTGGTAAGGATAAGCCTTGATTCTGGTATTGTTTCGAAACAGAAACTACAAATCGTAAATTTGCTTTGGTTAATCGTTCTAAAGCGGCTCTATCTCCTGCTTTAATTTTTATGGCAAGTTCAACTTCTTCTTCAGCGGAAATTAATTCTACGCGACCAATTTCTTGTAGGTATTTATCTAGAGATGCTGTCTCCCGATTGGTCACTTGTTTTGTAATTTTTAGTTGTCTCATGTTCGTACTTTTTTGTGTTTGTACTACTCCTTGTATCTCGGCTTCTGTAGTTCAATATAGCAATTAGTTGGTTAACAACCATATAAATTAACTTTAATTTACAATTAAATGAATATTCCGCAGTTGTGACCGAATATTCTTTAATCTTCCTTTATTAACGTGAACTTGAAATTAAGTTTCATTACTTTTGTGTGATGAAAATATTAATGGTCTGTTTAGGAAACATTTGTCGCTCCCCAATTGCAGAGGGAATCCTACGTTCAAAAACAGAAGCACAGGGAATGGATATCGTGATCGACTCTGCGGGAACAATTGACCGACATGCGGGAGAAAGACCAGATGCGCGTATGCGGGAAACCGCAAAATCATTCGGCGTAAATATAGATGAACTGCGTTCACGGAAAATAGAATTGCATGACTTTGAGCGATTTGATCAAATTTATGTGATGGATGCGAGTAACTACGCTAATGTTTGCGCGTTAACGAGTTCGGAAACCGCTAAAAGCAAAGTAAAATTGATTCTAAATGAACTAGATCCTGGAAAAGATTTAGAAGTTCCAGATCCATACTTTGGCGGAGAACAAGGTTTTATGGATGTTTTCCATTTATTGGACGCAGCAACAGACAAAATAATTGAAAAAATACGAGTGAATGGAAAACGATAAAGGTAAAATTTACATGATCCCCAATACGCTTGGAGGTGAATCAACAAATGATATTATTCCACAGATTGTTGCAGAAACAGCTGTTAGACTTCGTGCCTTTGCGGTGGAAGATATTAAATCTGCGCGCAGGTTATTACGTAAAATTGACCGCGAATTTCCAATTGATGAAACAGAATTTTTCTTTCTAAACAAGCATACTGCGATTGAGGATTTGCAAACGATTTTAAAAGTTGTTGGTCGCGGACAAGATATTGGCGTTATTTCAGAAGCAGGTTGCCCTGGCATTGCAGATCCTGGTGCGGAATTAGTTGCGATGGCGCACCAAAGAAAAATACAAATTGTTCCGCTGGTTGGTCCTTCCTCTATTTTATTAGCTTTAATTGCCAGCGGATTTTCAGGGCAAACGTTTACGTTTCATGGTTATTTACCGAAAGAACGTAAGGATCGTATTCGCAAATTGAAAGATTTTGAGGGCGATGCACGAAGAACAGGCTACACGCACATTTTCATGGATACACCTTTTCGAAATATGAATGTTTTGGATGATATGCTAAACGAACTTGCAGATACAACGATGTTGTGCATTGCTTCAAATATTACAATCCAATACGAAACAATTCAAACGATGTCTGTGAAAGACTGGCGAGAAAATGCGTAT
>JBIKZR010000002.1:0-19108 GCA_044354635.1 Crocinitomicaceae bacterium
TTAAATACAAACTAATTTATAGTACTATTTCAATTTTTCGGATGTATTCTTTCAAGGCCTGACGGGCTCTAAAGATATACACTTTTACTTGGGATTCATTTAGTGAGGTAATTTCAGCAATTTCCAAATAATTATATCCTTCATAATCTCTCAAAAGCACCACTGTTTTTTGAATTTCCGGCAAACGATCCAACGCTTCATTTAAAATTTCTTTTATATCGAAGGAAACTGCAAATTCTGCCGATCCTATTTCCGCAACTTTTTCAAAGTCACCATTTCGCTTTTCCTTGTTTACCCAATCCACAATTGCATGATAAGCAGTCGTAAACAAATAGGCTTTTACTTTTTCGAAGGCAACTTCCTGGTGTTTCCCCCAAACTTTAGTGAATGTTTCTTGCACGATATCTTTTGCACTCATCTCGTTTTTAAGATGCTTCAGTGCAAATCGGTAAATATTATCCGAGTAGTTATCAACTGCTAAATTATATTCTTTTGAAGTCATTTATTTGCCGGTTCAAAAGTTAGACTTGCAAGGTGCCGAAAAGTTACATGCTCAAGGGAAATCTATTTATAGAATTAAAAAATAAAAGCACACTATTTATTCGTAAGTATAGATTTAATAACAGAATCTCAGGTGGATAGTGTTTTACCAATTATTATTCTCTAATTGCTTTAATTCCAGGTAGTTCAATTCCTTCCAAGTATTCAAGCATTGCGCCGCCACCCGTAGAAACGTAGGACACTTTCTCTGCCAAATTAAATTTATTTATTGCAGCAACGGAATCGCCGCCGCCAATTAAAGAAAATGCCCCGTTTGCCGTTGCTTCCACAATTGCATTTGCAACATCTTTTGTTCCTTGCTGAAAGTTTTCCATTTCAAAAACGCCCATAGGACCATTCCATAAAATCAATTTGGAATGTGCTATAATTTCACGACAAGCCTTGGAAGTTTCTGTACCAGTATCTAGTCCCATCCAGCCATCCGGAATTTCTCGAATGTTTACTTCTTTTCTATTTGCTTCGTTATCAAACTTATCCGCAATTACCGTATCGGTAGGAATGTATAAATTCACACCTTTTGCCTTTGCATCGTCAATTATTTTCCGCGCCATTTCTAAAAAGTCGTCTTCAACAAGTGAACTACCAACTTTTCCGCCAGTAGCTTTAACAAAAGTATATGCCATTCCACCACCAACGATTAGGTTGTCCACTTTATCTAATAAACGCTGAATAATGGTAATTTTTGAAGAAACTTTCGCTCCTCCAACAATTGCAGTCAATGGTTTTTCTTTGCTATTCAGCACTTTATCAACGCTTTTTATCTCTGCTTCCAACAATAAACCAAACATTTTATCTTTAGGAAAAAACTTGGCAATTACCGTTGTACTCGCATGTGCGCGATGTGCTGTTCCAAATGCATCATTCACATATACATTGCCGTGTTTCGCTAGCTCTTCTGCAAAACTTTCCGTTCCAACAGTTTCTCTTTTGTGAAAACGAACATTCTCCAATAACAAGACTTCTCCTGGCTTAAGATTTGCACTCATTTTCAAAGAATTTTCTCCAATGCAATCGTCAGCGAATTTCACCGGAACACCAAGTATCTCTGAGACGTGGTCTACAATATGGCGCAACGAAAATTTAGAATCTGGACCATCTTTCGGTCTCCCTAAATGCGACATCAAAACAACGCTTCCTCCATTTTTTAATATATGTTGAATAGTTGGCGAGGCAGCACGAATTCTTGTATCATCCGTTATTTCAAATGTTTCTTTGTTTAATGGAACATTGAAATCTACTCGAATTAGGGCGCGTTTCCCGTTGAAATTATACGTATGAATGTCTGACATTTAGTGAATTTTAAGTATGAGAATACAAAGGTAAGAATGATTTCAAAATTGCGCTTTATTTCATGGTTTGAATTTTTAGCGATACGGTGGTTAATGTTTGTGCTTCCCCATTGTTTAGTGTAAACTTTTTTATAGCGGATGAAATGTATTTAAACCTATTCTAAATAAGGATTTATGACAATTAAATGACAAAAAAATTAAATTAAGAGTGCACTTTTGTATTCTGAAATGAACTCAAAAAAGTGTTAGATAAATTCCATAGCATAGCGTTTACACATAGAAATCTAGATGTCAAGGATTTAGGCCTCTTGCCCATTGAAGAAAGCAAGCAGCTAGAGCGCCTAGCGCATTTAAAAAGCACTATGAATTTGACGGAATTAATGTTTTTGTCGACGTGTAACCGTGTTGAATTTATCTTTTGTTCGAACGACACCGTTAGCACACCATTTTTAATACAATTTTTCGAATCCATTTACCCAGAATTTTCCAGCGAACAGAAGGTGCATTTTGCAGAACGGGCAGATGTTTTTAAAGGAACAAATGCAGTTGAACATATTTTGTCTGTTGCTTCTTCCATCGATTCGATGGTAATAGGGGAACGGGAAATTATTACACAAGTAAGAAATGCGTTTGACTTTTCAAAAAAATTAAATCTTACAGGGGATTTTATTCGCCTTGTAATGCGACATACAATTGAAACTGCAAAAAGAGTCTATACCGAAACGAGTATTGCAACTAAGCCAGTTTCTGTTGTTTCATTAGCCTACCACAAGCTGCGTGAAATGAATATTCCGCTGGATGCACGTATGATGATAATCGGAGCAGGAGCTACAAATACAACCATGAGTCGTTTTTTACGCAAACATGGTTTTAAGAACTTTGTGGTGTTCAACCGAACGCTTACAAAAGCAGAAAGTTTGGCGAAAGACTTACATGGAAAAGCATTCGCTTTGGATGCATTAGAACATTATGTAGGAGGTTTTGATGTTATTATTTCTTGCACAGGGTCGGATTCTCATATTATTACACCTGAGTTGTATAAAAAAATTCTAATTGGTGAAGAAAGCCGAAAAGTTGTGATTGATATTGCTGTTCCACAGGACTTGCATCCGGATATAATTTCTAATCATGCGGTGACCCATATATCCGTGGATTTTCTGCAAAAGATTTCCAATGAAAACTTGAAAGTACGTTCCAATGAAATTCAACATGTGGAGGAGATTATTTCTGAGGCACTTTTCGACTTCAAACATTTGCAAAAGGTCAGAAATGTAGAGCTTGCAATGCGCGAGGTTCCTCTAAAAGTGAAACAAATTCGCGCAACTGCAATGAATGAAGTTTTTAAAAATGATTTGGAAGCGTTGGACGAAAATTCAAAGGAGGTATTAGATAAAATCATTTCCTATATGGAGAAGAAATACATGAGTGTGCCAATGATAATGGCAAAAGAGATTCTAATAAAAAAATAAACTATGCAGCACATTCGAATCGGCTCTAGAGGAAGTGACCTCGCGCTATGGCAGGCAAATCATGTCAGAAAACAACTGGAAGAATTAGGATGTTCTGTGGCTATTACAATCATTAAAACGCAAGGAGATCTTATACAGCATCTGAGTTTTGATAAATTGGAAGGAAAAGGATTTTTCACCAAAGAAATTGAACAGGCATTATTGGATGAATCAATTGATTTAGCGGTTCATTCACACAAAGACTTGGAAACAAATTCACCGGAAGGTTTACACATTGCATGTGTTTCAGAACGGGAAGATCCTGCAGATTTGTTGTTGATAGCAAAATGTGCTGTAGACGAAAACTCTAAATGGCATCTAAAACAAAACGGAATAGTAGGAACCTCTTCAGCTCGCCGAAAATCTCAGGTAGTGCGTTTTAGAAAAGATTTGGAAATAAAGGATTTGCGCGGAAATGTTCCAACACGAATTCAAAAATTGCGCGATGGGGATTATGATTCGATACTTTTGGCGAAAGCTGGTGTTGACCGTCTGCAGATTGACCTTTCAGAATTTCATGTATTTGCAATGGATCCAACCGAATTTGTTCCAGCTCCAGCACAAGGAGTTTTAGCATTGCAAATCAGAGAAAAAGACAAGGAATTATTCGCGGTTTTACAAAATATGCACCATCCGGATGTTCAACATCGCATCGCGGTAGAGCGAAAAGTTTTGAACTTAATGCAAGGCGGTTGCCAGTTACCACTTGGCGTATATTGCGATGAAAACGAAACAGTGTATGTGTCGCATGCAACAAATTGGGAGGATGGTTCAGATTTCTACGAATACAGTACGGATGGATTGGAAAATCTAGCGGAAATAATTGTGGAGGACTTGCAAGAATCCACAAAGGAAGAATTTGAATAAAGCTATTTTTATATCAAAATCGGTTAAAGATTTAGAGTTACTGCCAAAATTTTGCAGTCAAAATGATATTCTACTCCATGCAGAATCCCTTATTCGGTTTGAGGGTGTGTTTTTCGAAAATCCAGAAAAATTTGATGTTGTATTTTTTGCTAGTATTCGTGCCGCCCATTTCTTTTTAGGACACCAGTCGCTTCCGTCGTCTATTTTAGTTGCATGTATTGGTCAAACAACAGCGCGTAAATTGCAAGAACTTGATATGGAAGTAAGTTTTATCGGCGAAAATTCTGGCGCTCCAGATGCGGTAGCAAATCAGTTTAAGGAGTGGCTTGGAAATCGAACGGTTTTGTTTCCGCAATCAGCAATTTCTAAGCGAAGTATTTCTAAGCATTTACCTGAAAATCAAGTAGTAGAACGAATTGTATATAAAACAGTTTCTACTTGTCAAGAAATTGACTCTTGTGGAATTTATATTTTCACTAGTCCGTCCAATGTTCAGAGTTTTTTATCCTGCAACAAAAAGATAGACGGAAAAATTATCGCTTGGGGAGAGACAACAAAGGCAACACTTGAATCCCACGGTTTTTCCGTCTCAAAAACGTTATCCGTCTCAGATGAGGTGAATTTAATTAACGCATTGACAGCGTTGATCTAATTAGCATGAATTTTACTTCACAACGAATGGTAAACTGGATTGCGCGCCACCAATATTGAGTGTCAACAGATACATTCCTGCTGAAAGTTTACTTGTGTCCATCATAACGATATTACCACCTGAATTCGCCTGTATTTCTACTATTTGCGAAACTTTGCCCGAAATATCACGAATGTCAATGGTTCCTTTATCCGCGGTATTTACGGCAAAACGTAAAGTAAGTTCTTCCTCTGATGGATTGGGGAAAATAGAGATTTCAGCCAAAGTATTGGTTTCTGCAATTCCTAGAACAAGTTGATCGGAAGGGGGACCTTTGTACAAATTAATGTCATCGATATAAAAATTATTCCCGTTGCTTCCTTCGAATTCAAATTTAAAACGGAAATTTTCCACAAAGTAAGCTGCGGTAATATTCACCATGTGAACGGTTGTCCATTCAGAAGGAAAGCTAGGTGCCCAGTAACTTAGAGAAAAATCCGGAGAAAGTTGGTTTCCGTGAATTGTTTTTCGTTGAACCCAAGATTCGCCACAATTGTTTGTGACAAACACTTTTAGCCACTCATCGTTGTTGTTATTTCGTTTGATATATGCGTAACGAAAACTCAGTGTAACTGTCTCATTGGTTGGATCTACTGTTGATAAATCGATTGAAGAAGAAATTAATTCATCCGAATTTGTTCCATTTTGACCATAATTTTGAAGAAAAGCAGATTGGTTGCTGGAAAGTCCAACAGATTGTTCCACCGTAAATGCATTATTCCCTTCCGCATTATAAACAATCCAATTAGGATTCGTTGAGAAATCCGAAAAATTTTCAAATCCTTCCCAATATGGAATCGTTTGACTTTGGGGTAAAACGGTAATAAACTCATTTTTTGTTTCAGTTGCTGAGAATGCTCCATCTGATGAGGTTAAAGTGATTTGATACTTTCCTCCAGTAAAAAATTGAACGGATGGATTTTGAGAATTAGGGCTAGAATTGGATAAAATTGCCCAATCTATATTTTCTATTCCTGGAGAAATACTCCATGTCCAAGAAGTTGGATTGTGGAAACTTTGATCGTTTAATTGAATAGTATCTCCGCTGCATAAAATTTGTTTCGAAGCGGTGAAATCAGCCTTACATAAAATAGTAGGTTCATTAATTCCTGTGGCAAGAATATTTTCAGGTGTTACAATCGCTGCAAGAAAATCAATGTCGATGAAATTTTGCTGCATAATATTTGCCTGATCGCGGGAAAACATATTTTGGCACGCATTGTAACTCATAAAGTTTTCAATTTGGTCTAAGGCATCAAATCCAAAAGCATCATTTACCGGTACATCCGCGCAACTATTCCATGTTGGCGAACAACTCCAATTTGCCGTTTCTTGTGGTGGTGTATCGCAGCAGTAATCGCCATTTTGAGAACAATCTGCCGCGTGACAACCGGTCGTGCCAGACCACCCTGCGTCAAAAATATGCTGTAAACCAAGTAAATGTCCCATTTCATGCGTTAAGGTTCTTCCATCTGCATTCATTGCTGTTCCAATTGTTCCAAATGCATCATTTCGTATCAATATGCCATAGTTTGTTCCACTCGGCCAATACGGTAAATAGGCATATCCTAAAATAATTCCTGCGCCATCGTTTTCAATGGAGTTAACAACCCATAAATTTAAGTATTTGTCCATCGGCCATTGATCGGAACCGCCGTTAGCTGCATATTTACAAT
This sequence comes from Crocinitomicaceae bacterium, assembly GCA_044354635.1. GTDB lineage: Bacteria > Bacteroidota > Bacteroidia > Flavobacteriales_D > Crocinitomicaceae > M0103. Next base: position 6,593 of record JBIKZR010000002.1, read on the forward strand.
CGTCGTTCGTGTTATACGTTAAATTTGGTGCATTTACTCTGATTATTCCATTTGTACATTCTCCTTGCGGATCAATTTTTGCAAGTTTAAATAACACATCCATCGAACCTGCAATACTTTGAAATGGTGCATTCAGTGTATTTCGAGTACTTGTACTATCCGCATTTAAGCGATTATAATCGTTGTTTAGTATTTCAAGCGCATTTAAAACTTGTGCTTCGGAAATATTTCCAATTCCATTATCGTGGAGAATATGCACAACGACAGGGATTTCCAATATGCTTTTTTGCGCATAATTACCTAGTCCAGAATTACTTGCTGCTTTCGTCATGCTCTTGTGAAGGTGATTTTCGAAAGTTGGGTTGTCTGCCTTTAATTGGTTTAGTATTTTGTCTGTTCCGCACCAGTTGGACTCTTGGGAAAATCCATTGTGCGCAAAAAAGAAAAAGAAAATGAATGGAATTAGCTTATTCATAAATGTGTAAAATTAAAAAAGGTCTCCCTAGGAAGACCTTTTCAAAAAGTATAAGTTTTTATTTTATTACAAACTGCATTACACTTTTTCCTTCGCCAACTTGTAGGCTAAGAAAGTAAATTCCTGCGGAAAGAGTGGAAGAATCCAACATAATTAAATTAGATCCTGCGGCTGCTTGAATCGTGTGAATATTGTTTATTTTTCCATAAACATCCGTAATTTGAATGTTTGCCTGTGCGGCAGTAGTTGCGGAAAAACGAAGGTTTAATTCTCCATCCGACGGATTTGGAAAAAGCGCTACATTGCCAATTTCATTTTGTTCCGATACTCCTAATACAATTTCATTGGAGGCAGCACCTGCATAGATATTTATATCATCTAGAAAAATATTATTTCCGGTTTCACCTTCAAATTTAAATTTGTATCGAAAGTTTTCAATCCAGTATGCAGAAGTGATATTTACCATGTGCACAGTTGTCCAATCACTTGCATTTGCTGGTGACCAAGAACTCGCAACAGCAATGTTAGAAAGCGTGTTTCCACCAATTGTTTTGCGAATTACCCATGAATCGCCACAATCGTCTGTAACGAGAACTTTTAAATACTCAAAATCGGCACTTTGTCTTTTACGGTAGGCATAGCGAAAGCTTAATGTTACACCTGTTCCAGAAGTGACTTCTGAAAGGTCTACCGGCGAAGCGATTAATTCATCTACATTTGGCCCTGTTTGACCGAAATTAGATAGTTTAACGGATTTAGAACCAGTATGACCAACGGTATTATCTAGAACAAAAGCATTATTATTGTTTGCATTGACAATTTCCCAATTAGCTAAATTAGACAAGGAAGAATAGTTTTCAAAACCTTCGTAAAATGGCAAGGATGCAGCGGATGGAAAAACATGTATATATTGTGTTTTCACTTCAGAATCTGTTGTTGCACCATCTGTTGCAGTAAGTGTAACTTCATAAATTCCAGGATTAGAATAGGTCACAACAGGATTTTGACTTGTAGAACTTGCTGGACTTCCAGAAGGGAAACTCCATGTCCAACCTGTCGAAACGTTGTAAGAATTATCTGTGAATTGAACTTGATCTCCAACGCAAACCGAAGTTTTATTTGCAGAAAACTCTGCTTTACATAGATAAATCACACCATTTGCGCCGGTAGCAAGTAGGTTTGCGCTAGTCCATAAGTTACTTCTGCCGCCAACGTTAGACGTAATTGCATTGCGCATTCGTGTAACTTGTCCTGCGGAAAACATTTTGGAACAATACGAGTAATCCATATAATTTTCAACATTGTCTCGAATTGCAAAACCCCAAAAGGCATCATCCGAATTACATGTGTTTGAATTTTGGTTACACGATGTCACACCAATACAATTTGGCGTATCCGTCACAGCATCATCTGTACTGCAGCTAGATGTGTTTCCAGGGTTATTATTTCCGCCCCACGTATGATCTAGATTTAGCCAATGCCCAACTTCATGCGTCAAAGCGCGGCTTGCACTTGTAGAACCTGTTCCGATTGAACCAACGTAATCGTGGAGAATCCAAATTCCATTTTCCATAGAGGTTGCCGACCAACTGGAAGGTTTTGTAGTATACCCAGCTGCACCGCCGATTTCGCCACAGATAAAAATATTCATATATTTATTTCCAGGCCAATTTCCGTTATATACGTTATTTCCTGCTACGATTGCGTCAACTTGATTACCACCATTATCACCCATATAACTCATGGAAGAAGCTGTCCTTGTGATCCCTGAAAAACAAGTTCCATTAGGTGCTTTTGTTGCTAAAACAAACTCGATTTCAACATCTGAAGGCATTCCTTGAAATTCAGCATGTACATTATTCGCGTCTGTATTTTGCAAACGGTAATCTCTGTTCAGTATGAAAAGAGCGTCAAGAATTTGCTCGTCTGCTATGTTTTCTATTCCATTGTTGTGTAAAACATGAAACACGATAGGGATTTTGTATACTACTCCTTTTGGAGTTGCGGTATTATTCGCTTCGTGCTGACGAATTACTTCGTCTTGCTGCAAAGCTTGCAAATAAGCAGGATTTTGCTTTAAAGCATTTGTTTTTTTGTGCTGGAGGCAATATTCTACCGTTTCACCATCTCTAGCGTTTGATGCGTCGAAGGAAGAAGATTGAGAAAACCCTGTTAGATTGGAGATTAAGAAGAAACCCAACAGGAAAATTAAATTATTTTTCATAGTATTAACAGTTTTGTTTTAGAATAAACGCTCCAAGTTACTAATTGGTTTGCTTCAAATGAAATTAAAGTGAATAAAAGATTAAAATAAAGCGCAATTTATGGAAATGCTAAAGAATATATTAGCTATTTTTTAATGAACAAATTACCTCCTCTGAATATTCTTCTGCCAACAGTTGTATGATTTTTTGAGCTGTACGTTCCGCTTGGATTAATTTCCCTGAAGTTTTCAGTTCCTTGAATGCATCACTACTTGAAAAACCACTTGTCTTTGTGGAACGAATTTTCTCTTGCATTTCAGTATCAATCACGCCAGGAGAAAGTGCGTATATTTTAACATTTCTGCCACGTTCTTTTTCTTCTAAATAAATGGCTTCTGAGAAAATATCCAAAGCTGCTTTGGAAGCGCAATAGGAAGCCCAAGAAGGAATTGTACGTTTTCCTGCGCCGGAGCTGATGTTCACAATGGTTAAGCCTTCAAATGGAATAAAAGCCTTCACTATTTTTTGACACAAGAGCATTGGGGCGAGCGTATTTGCGTTCAATACCGATTGAATATCACTGCTTGTTTGCTCCGATATTCGTTCAATCGAACCGATTATTCCAGCATTATTAATGAACAGAACGGAAGCGGATAATTTTCCAAAATCAAGGTTATTTACTTGCTCAAGATTCTCCAAATCACACGAAATAAACCTGAAATTTTTGTCTTTAAACGCATGTGAGCGACCAATTCCAATAACTTCTTCTCCTAAACTTAAATATGCAGTAGCAAGAGCTTTACCCAAACCTTTAGAAACTCCAGTAATAAAAACCTGCATATTCTTTAATTTTTCGAAAAGGAATTTTTTCTTTTAAAGCAAATCAAATTACGCCAAAGCCATTTTTAAATCAGCAATTAAATCCTCCACATCTTCTACACCAATACTCAAACGAATTAGTGAATCAACAACGCCAGTCTTTTCTCTTGCTTCTTTTGGAATGGAGGCGTGTGTCATCGTTGCTGGATGTCCAATTAAGGATTCCACGCCACCAAGCGATTCCGCCAACGCAAATAATTCGACTTTTTTCACAATTTCTAACGCATCTTCTAATTTGTTTCCTTTCAAGGTAAAAGAAATCATTCCACCAAATCCGCGCATTTGCTTTTTAGCCACATCATGGTTCGGATGGTTTTCAAATCCTGGCCAATATACTTTTTCAATTTTTGGATGCGTTGCTAGAAAACGCGCGATTACTTCGCCATTTTCACAATGTCTTTGCACCCTTAAGTGCAAGGTTTTAATCCCTCGTAGAACTAAAAATGAATCCATCGGAGCAGTTACAGCGCCAGTGGAATTTTGAATTCGGTACATTTCACCTGCAATTGCTTCATCGCTGCAAACCAAAGCGCCCATTACGACATCGGAGTGTCCACCAAGGTATTTTGTAACGGAATGCATTACGATATCCGCACCAAGATCCAATGGGTTTTGCAAATATGGCGTTGCAAATGTATTATCCACGCATAACATTGCATGTGCTTTTTTTGCAATGGCAGACATTGCTACAATATCAATAATATTCATCATTGGGTTTGTTGGTGTTTCCACCCAAATCATTTTCGTTTTTTCATTTACCAGTACTTCAACTGCTTTTGGGTCTTGCATGTCAACAAAGTGAAAAACAATGCCGTATTTTGCAAAAATCGTTGTAAACAAGCGGTAAGAACCACCATATAAATCATTTGTTGAAATTACTTCATCGCCTGGATTAAGCATTTTTATAACACAATCAATCGCAGCAAGACCAGATCCAAAACAAGCGCCAAATTTTCCATTTTCAATTGCTGCGATATTTTTTTCCAATGCATGGCGCGTTGGATTCAAGGTTCTGGAATATTCGTATCCTTTATGGTTTCCAACGCCTGCCTGAACATACGTAGATGTTTGATAAATTGGAGTCATGATTGCTCCTGTCGATTCATCAGGATGAACACCTGCATGGATTGCTTTTGTACCGAATTTCATTGCGTGCTAATTTTTTATTTACGCCACAAATGTAAGTCTTAAATTGACAATTTAGGAATTGCTAATTGACAATTTTCGAAGCGAAGAAAGTTTTCTTAATTTTAGCACGGTGAGTGAGAGTGTGAAACATACAATTATGCAATTGTTGCAGGATGCAAGTCAGTTCAATACGAATGATGTATTGGTCAATTTGGATCATAATTCTATTGTTTTAATCGAGCAATTCACTGATCAATCGGAACGGCTGCAATTTGACTATACAGATCCAGCTATAAAATCGATTCTATCCCGCGCAACTAAAACAGAAAAGGAGCAAGGTGTTTTTCCATTGTGCACCACACAAGGTTTAATTGAATGGGAATTTAAAAATAATACTGTTCGCTCGCCGTTGTTCATCTATCCATGTGAAGTAGAAATCTCAAAAGTGAATGGATTGGTTAAAATTCAAGCGATTGAAGACGCTGTTTTTGTAAATCCCTTTGTTGTGAATCGTTTACACAAAGAATTCAATATCTCGCTACCATTAGAAATTCCAACGCCGGAACAATTAACAGAATTTTTGAAGCTACAACATTTTACTAATGTAGAACATACCACGCGCTATTTTGGAAATTTTCACCACCATCGGTTTGAAATAATAAAGGAATTGGAGGAATTAAAGGATTTGGATTATTCCTCCGCGCTTTCAAATTTATTAGGTGACGAGAGCGACAATTCTTCTTTTAAATTGCCGTTAGGCAATGAACTACTTTTTCCTACAGATACGGATCAGTTGAAAGTTTTCAGCACGTTTAAAGAAAACCACACGGTTGTTCAAGGGCCACCGGGAACGGGAAAATCGCAGGTACTGACAAATTTACTAGGAAAATTATTGTGCCAATCTAGCTCTGCAATTGTGGTTTCCGAAAAGCGCGTAGCATTGGAAGTTTTACAGAAAAAATTACAGCAATTTGGCTTGGGCGATTTGTGCTTTATCGCAACATCGGAGACATTAACAAAAGACATTTTAGCTGCCTTGAAAAATAGTTGGAAGGAATTGGAGCAATCTGAAAGCAAGGAGCCAAAACCAAATTTGAGGCTATCCGAACAATATGTGGATCAACTGCAGCAGCAGTTGGATTTGCTAAATAAAGACCAATTGATTGGCGGAATTAGTTATGCTGCATTTGCGGATTATACCGCAAACAAGGATCTTGAAACCGTTTCTTTTTTGAGTGATTTACCGGAAATGAACGAATGGTTTTCGTTTACAGAGATTGTTCAGCGGTTGTATGCTGAAAATTTAGCGCCACTAGTTGGTGGAATTTCTCCAGGATTAATTCAACAAGAATTTTTTAAGCAGTTGGATCGATCCATAGTGCAAAATTTAAAGGATCTGGAAAAAGTCAAGCCGAAATTTGAAATCAACACTTGGTTAGATCTGCAGAAGGCGATGAAAAAGGCGGCGGTTTGTCATCTTTTTACTACAGAAACCTTTCGCAAACATTCCGCACTATTAACACCAAATTCCAAAGATCAGAAACGCTTTTTAAGCCTACGTAAAAAATTTCTTCAAGCACATTTTGTGCAAAGTAACTTCGATCTAGAAAAGGCACATTGGAAGAAAAAACCTTCGCTTATAGAAACAGAATTATTGCTCGAACTGGCACAAAATAAATCGTTTGTTGGAAAATGGAAATTCATAAAATTATGGAAAAGGCATACCAATTTATCCATAAATAGAGCGGAAGAAATTCTCCATAAATGGAAGCAATATTTGGTTAATTTAAACTCTATTTCTCAAATAAAAGTTGATTTATGCGAAATAGGAATAGATGATGTGGGAACTGAATTAGAATTAATTCACCAGCAAATTCATTTGTTCACCTCTGAAGACAGAACAGAATGGCTAAATATTCCGGAGGAGGAACGACATTTATTTGCAGAATTTAACGGTTTACTTAACCAGCTTTATTCGCAGTTAAAAACTAATTTCCGTCTCGAAGAGGACACCAACCTTCCAGCATTTTTAAGCAGCATTTTAACCAATTTTTCATCTTTGGTTTTCTTGCATGCTTCCCTGAAAAATATTCCGGAAGTAGTTTTGCGCAACCTGAAATACCAGACGGATTTTAATTCTTTTGATTTAGCCGTTTGCAAAAGTAATTGGGTGAAATTCACAGCGCAGTTTCCAGCTTTTTCTAAATTTCAAACGAAAGATCTACAAGATAAATGCCATACTATACTTGAAAACAGAGCCGAAGAATCTATATTCTTAGCACAAACAATCCAATGGAATCAAGCAGAACGGTTTAAATATTACCACCAACTTCTTCAAATTTCACCGGCGAAACTAACTGGAACGGAGAAGGAATTGCGATCTAGATTAAAACGTGGAAAAGCTTTGTTGGTCAAAGAATTTAATAAGTCTCGAAACCATCCAACACTGCGGGAATTATTTGCATCGGATGCGCAAGAATGGTTGCGTTTATTTAAGCCTATTTGGTTGAGTAATCCGGCGCAAATTGCTAAGTGTTTTCCCATGCAAAAAGGACTTTTTGATGTTGCAATTTTTGACGAAGCAAGTCAGATTCCCCTGCAAAATGCGCTTGGAACGGTTCAGCGAGCGAATCATATTTTAATTGCCGGCGATCAGCAGCAAATGGGTCCAAGTACCTTTTTTAAAGTTGTTTCGGGTGAAGTAGTTGATCTTTTGCACCAAGCGAGTTTTTACTGGAAAAATATTCGTTTGAATCACCATTATCGTAGCGAGCATCCAGCATTGATTCATTTTTCTAATACGTATTTTTACAACAATCAACTCCTTTCCTTTCCTTCGTTTAAGCAAGAAAAAGAACCAATTACGTGGCATTACATTGATAAAGGAATTTTTGACGAGCGAAAAAATCCGGCAGAGGCAAATCAAGTCGCTGCATATATTTCTACTAAAATAGACAGTATAGATCATCTTGGAATTGTTGCCTTTTCAGAACTGCAGTTAGCAGAAATATTTTCTTGTTTAAACCCAAAAACCCAAGAAAAGTTAGAGGCTAGAATTGAAGAAAACACAGCGTTTTTTAAAGCTTTGGAAAATGTGCAAGGCGAAGAATGCGACCATTTAATCATCAGTTTGGGTTATGGGAAAAATGAAAATGGTGAATTTCACATGCGCTTTGGACCTTTGAACACGAAAAATGGCTCTAAACGCTTGAATGTTTTACTTACGAGGGCGCGCAAAAAAATGGATTTCTTTTCATCCGTTAAAGCTTCTGATTTTAAAATAAGTTCTAATGAAGCGATTAACCTGTTGCGCCTTTTTCTTTTGCAACTAGAAAATAAACTAGAAAGTGGCAATGAAATAGAATTTCCTATGGCTTTACATCCAAAAGTTGAAGGAAATAAGGTAATTTTTGAGCGTATTTATACTTCCATTACGCAAGCAGAAGAGTTGGTGACTTTCATCCAAATAATGGAAAGCAGAGGCTGGTCCGTTCAAATATAAACTGCATTTATTTGCATTTTTTGCTTCAAAGGGGCTCCCATAAATTTTATTTCTCTGATTCCCTAAAGGTTAATGTGCATCCAACCAATTTTCTCCAAATTGCAATTCCACTTCCATTGGAACTACCATTTTAACGGCGTGTTCCATTGCGTCTTCTACCAATTTTTTCATCCATTCCATTTCTGAACGGTGAATATCGAACACAAGTTCATCGTGCACTTGCAGAATCATTTTGGATTTTAGCGGTTGCTTTTTCATGGCGCGATATACTTCTACCATTGCCATTTTTATAATATCCGCTGCGGATCCTTGAATTGGTGCATTTACGGCATTCCTTTCTGCAAAACCACGCACAACTGCATTTCCGGAATTAATATCTGGCAAATAACGACGGCGTTGCATAATCGTTTCGACATAACCTTTCTCTCTAGCTTGCGCAACTGTGCCGTCCATGTAGGATTTTATTGTGGAATATTGCTCAAAATAGGAATCGATTATGGTTTTTGCTTCCGTTCTGGAAATGTTTAAGTTTTGTGCCAAACCAAAAGCCGACTGACCGTAAATGATTCCGAAGTTCACCGCTTTCGCAGCACTTCTTTGTTCCCGTGTAACTTCGTCCAAAGGAACGTGGAATACTTTTGCCGCTGTTGCTTTGTGAATATCTTGTCCGCTTTTAAAGGCTTCAATCATGTTTTTGTCACCACTCAAGGCAGCTATAATTCGCAATTCTATTTGCGAGTAATCTGCCGCCATTAGAATAAAATCTGAATTTCGGGGAACGAATGCTTTGCGTATTTCTTTTCCTTTATCCGTTCGAATTGGAATGTTTTGAAGGTTCGGATTATTGGAACTCAATCTTCCTGTTGCGGTGACCGTTTGCATGTAGTTGGTATGAATTCTACCATCTATTTTGTCGGTTAATGTTGGAAGCGGGTCGACGTACGTACTTTTTAATTTCCGTAGCTGTCTGTATTCCAAAATCATTGGGATAATCGGATGGTCTTTTTCGTGTTTTAGTAAAATATCTTCCGATGTGGCGTATTGTCCAGTTTTTGTCTTTTTTGCTTTTGCCGAAATTTTTAACACATCGAATAACACATCGCCTAATTGTTTTGGTGAATCAACATTAAAGGCCATACCAGCCAATTCTTTGATATTTTTTTCTAATTCCGTTAGCGTGATTTCCATTTGCTTGGAATATGCAACCAGTGCTTTTACGTCAATGGCAATACCTTCTTCTTCCATGTCTTTCAAAACTTCTACAAGCGGCATTTCCATTTCATAGAACAATTCTTTTAAATGTTCTTTTTGAATTTGCGGCTCAAATAGTTGTTTTAATTGGAAGGTGATATCTGCATCTTCGCACGCATAATCGGAAATTTCTTCTGGTTTTAAGTCGCGCATATTCCCTTGGTTCTTTCCTTTTTTACCGAGTAATGTTTCGATGGAAACAGGCTTGTAATTCAAGTAAAATTCTGCAAGAAAATCCATGCTTTGTTTCGATTCCGGATTTATCAAATAATGGGCAACCATTGTGTCGAACAACGGAAATGAAACAAAAATAGAATAGCGGTTCAATACTTTTAGATCGTATTTTATGTTGTGCGCAATTTTCTCAATTTTTGTAGATTCAAAAAATGGTTTAAATTCTTCTACAATCGCTTTCGCCTGCTCAAAATCTTCGGGAATAGCAACGTAAAATGCTTCTCGAGCTTTGTAGGAGAAGGATATTCCAACTAGATCAGCGTGCAATGCATCGATACTTGTTGTTTCTGTATCAAAGCAGATTTGTTCCTGTTTCATCAGAATTTCCATCAATTCTTTGCGTTCTTCCGGTTTTGTAATCAAGTGGTAACTTGGTTTTTCCGTGGCAATTGTTTTATATTCAGAAGTGGGAATTGGGTCATGGTCTACAATCATGCTTTGCATTCCAAAAAGATCTAATTGCGCTGAATCTCCGCTATTTGCAGTTGGATGAGCGGTTACAACGATATCTTCTCCGATAACGCGTCTTGCAAGGTTTCGAAACTCCAATTCCGTAAAAATATCTTTGACTTTTTCGGTGTCAACCGGACACATTACCAAATGGTCTTCGTTGAATTCCACTTCTAAATCAATAATTATTGTTGCTAAATTTTTTGAAATGCGACCTTGTTCCTCAAAATTGATAACATTTTCTTTTTGCTTCCCTTTTAAATCTTCCACGTTTTCAAAAATCGCTTCCATTGAACCGTATTTTTTGATAAGAAGTTTGGCAGTTTTCTCACCAATTCCTGGGATTCCTGGGATATTATCTGCAGCATCGCCCCATAAACCTAAAATATCAATCACCTGAAGCGGGTTTTCAACCTCGAATTTTTCACATACTTCTGGTACACCCAAAATTTCTGGCGGATTTCCACCACGACCTGGTTTGAACATGAATATATTTTCAGAAACCAACTGCGCGTAATCTTTGTCGGGCGTCATCATGTATGTTGTGTAGCCTTTTCGTTCCGCAATTTTCGCCATCGTACCAATAACGTCATCCGCCTCAAAACCATTCACTTCTAACAAAGGCACATTGAACGCTTCTACGATTTTCTTTATTGGCTGAATCATGGAGCGAATATCTTCCGGCATTTCTTCTCGATGCGCTTTGTAGGCTTCAAAATCTGCTTGTCGCTGCGTTGAACCACCTGGAGGATCGAAAACGACCGCTAAATGTGTTGGTTTTTCGTTTTTAATAACATCAATTAAAACATTTGTAAAACCAAAAGCTGCGGAGGTATTTTGCCCTTTTGAGTTTACACGTGGATTTTTTGCAAAAGCAAAATATGCTCTGTAGATAAGTGCGTATGCATCTAGGAGAAAGAGTTTTTTTGGTATATCTGGAGTAAGCATTTTTAAGTTATATTTTATGATTTTTGAGTTGAGTTTGCAATTGTGATTGTCAAATCCCTCCTAATTGCTATTGAGACCAAACCCCAAATCGGTTAGTTCCACGTTGTTCCTTCCTTTCCATCCTTTACCACAATTCCAGCAGCAGCTAGTCCGTCTCGAATTTTGTCGGAAGTTGACCAATCTTTCTTTTCTCTGGCTTCTTGGCGCAATTCGAGCACTAAATCCATTACAGGTGAAAGTTTGGAATCGTTATTTATACTGCCGATTTGCAAAGCTAAGACATCAAACAGGAAAATTTTCAACTCTGTTGCAAGAATATTTAAATCCTCTTTGGTAATTGTTTCATTACCATCGTTTACTAAATTAATCCGTTTAACGGCATCGAAAATATTGGCAATTAGAATTGGCGCATTGAAATCATCATCCATTGCGGTATAAAATGAAGTAACCAATTCTTGAACATTGAAGCTTGATTGAGCTGAAGTCTTTAATTTTTCTACTAAATGAATTGCATCTGTTAATCTCGAAAATCCTTTTTCCGCAGCATTCAAAGCATCTTGTGTGAAGTCCAAATTACTGCGGTAATGCGCTTGCATCATGAAAAACCGAATTACATTTGGACTATAGGGTTTATCAAACAGCTCGGTTGTTCCTTCCACAATTTCTTTTGGCAGGAAAAAATTCCCCAGAGACTTGCTCATTTTTTGGCCATTCACATTGAGCATATTGGCATGCATCCAATATTTTGCTGGATTACAGCCAAGTGAACCACAATTTTGCGCTATTTCGTCTTCGTGGTGTGGAAATTTCAAATCCATTCCGCCGCCGTGAATATCAAAATGTTTTCCTAAATATTTTGTGCTCATCGCAGTGCATTCGATGTGCCAACCTGGATTTCCATCTCCCCATGGAGAACGCCAAATTTGCAAATCATCTGGATTTCCTTTTTTCCAAAGGGCAAAATCGGCGAAGAAATGTTTTTCTTCTTGCGCTGTTAATGCGCGCGTTTCTTCGGATAGTTCGTCTATTTTACGACCACTTAACGTTCCATATTCAAATGATTCACTGTATTTTTTAACATCAAAATAAACGGAACCGTTCACACTATATGCATATCCATTTTCAATTATTTTTTCTATGATCTCAATTTGCTCTTGAATATGTGCAGTTGCAGTTGGTTCTATACTTGGCGGTAAAAGGTTGTAGATGCGCTGTAATTCTTGGAATTTCACATTGTATTTATAAACAATTTCTAGCGATTGTAGTTGTTCAGATCGAGCAGCTTTACCGATACTATCAACTTCTTCGCCAGCACTATTGGTGATATGTCCTGCGTCTGTAATATTTCGCACGTATTTTACCTTATAATGCAGCAATAAATAACGGTAAATCATATCGAAATTAATGAACGTTCGCATATTTCCCATATGCGGTTCACTGTATAA
>JBIKZR010000132.1:0-5886 GCA_044354635.1 Crocinitomicaceae bacterium
TTTGGATTGTAAGCCCAAAGATCGGATAATAATCCGCCATCGGAACCGAGACAAACATATCCAAAATCACCAATTGTAAAGCTGCATGCTTCACCGCGGTTACTTCCTGGAAGATCTGGAATTGCAAACCATTGATTGGACCCAGGGTTGTATTTCCAAAAATCTTTTTTATACACATCCTGAGTCGCACCAAGTCCAACGTATGCATTATTTTCAATGGTAAAAGAAGCAAGTTGGTAACGCACACCCCCCGGGAAATTGCTACGCTGTGTCCATTGATCTAGATTTGGTTTATATTCCCAAAGTTCGTTGGAATATAAGGAAGGTCCCATTTTTCCGCAACAAATATAACCTTTCGAATCTATGCTAAATCCGGTGGAAAAATAAACGCCTAATCCTCCACCTCCCGGAAAATCTGCTTTTTGCAGCCACGAATTCGTTTGAGGATCATATTCCCAAAAGTCTTTTAAAATAGAAGCGCCCACAGATTCTGAACTGTCAATTCCAGTTCCTACGTATCCTTTTGTTCCGATGGAAAAACCAACAGCATCTCTTCGCACGGAACCGGGCAGATTTGCTTTTTGCATCCAAGAATCATTCGACGCATCATATTGCCAAAGGTCATTCAATACAACTTCACCTGTGTCAACTCCCGTTCCAACATAACCGAAATCGCCAATAGAAAAAGAAATTGCTCGTTCTCTTTTTAGACCTCCAAAATCATTTTTTTTAACCCAAAAATTTTCTGTCTGACCAAAGATTACAAATGGAAAAAGTAGTAAAATAGAAGTTACTAATTTTATCATATTAATAGTAAATTAATTTTCCAGTTTTTAGTCGCTTGGAATGGTGTTTAATCGCATAATAATAGATGCCATTTCTTTCATTTCCGCGCGATAAAACATGATTTTGTGATTGTATTTGTTCTTCTTTTAGTAATCTTCCATCCGCTGAATAGAGTAGAATAGAACATTCTGATAAAAGCGAGGAATTGATTCCTTCGAATGAAAATTGAACCGATTCTACTGCTGGGTTTGGAAATACATTTACCTCAATAGCTGCAATATCTTGTTCAGAAAGTGAAAGCGGATTTTCATAGAATTGCCAGAAATCATTCAAATTAATACCATTCGTTCCAGTTCCAAAATAACCTTTGTTATGAATTGCAAAAGCAACTGGAAATCTCCTTTTTGTTCCTGGGAATTCTGCAACCATGTTCCATTGATTATTTCCTGGATTGAATTCCCAAACTTGATCGGTTACGTTTGCCAAACCACCAACATATCCGCATGTAAAATAGCCTTTTTGATTCATCGTAAAGGCAGAACTACCATTACTCATTAATCCCGGAAAAGTTGCGCGCTGAATCCATTGGTTCATTGCTGGTTTATATTCGTAAAAGTTAATACCGGATTTAACAAACCCACTAGATTCCGTTGCAAATGAACAGGTCCATTGTCCATAGGAAACTGGCGATTGCGCTTTTATTGTCCAACTATTACTCAGTGGATTAAACTCTGCTAGTTGATTTCCAAGATACACATATCCTTTGTTTTGAACAGAAAAACCTTGTGCATCGCCGACATTTAAAGGGCAACTAGCAACTGCAATCCATGTATTTGTTTGTGGATTATATTCAAAAAACTCTCCATTCAACGACGATCCGCCGCCAACATAACCTTTTGTATCGGTTGAAAAAGTAACTGCTCCATGCACATTTACCGGAAAATTTGCTTTCTGTGTCCAAGAGTCAGATGCCGGATCGTATTGCCACCAATCTTTATATGAAATATCTTGTCCAGAACCATTTACATGCCCTAAACCCATATAACCTTTGGTTCCGATAGATATTCCTGCTGCTCTGTGTCTTCCAACGCCACCAAAACTAGCTTTTTGTTGCCATGTGTTTGCAAGTGAAACGGAACAATCTATTAGTAGTAAAAGAAGAAGATAGTATCTCACTTTCATCAGTTTAAAATGAATTTCTCAGAAAATTGCTTTTGATTTTGTCCGTATTTCACAAAGTATAAGCCTCGTGAATATTTTTTCAAATCAATTTGATCACCAGCATAATTTGGAATGGAAATAAGAATAGAGCCGCTTGCATCAAGGACTTCAACCCATCCGGAAATATCTTTTAACTGAATAAAATCCTTTGCTGGGTTTGGAAACAAAACCGAATTGTGTACTTCTAAATCTTCAGTCGCCAAATAGTTTCCTTCGATTAAAATGGAATAGTTTCCCATTTGATTTCCCCAACCTTCCACTATAATGTATGCAATACCAATTCCATCCGTGTCAAAAGTCAAGGATGATTGTGAGCCACATGCCTCTGCATCGTCATTGAAAGCTAGAATATTTCCGTTTGCGTCGATAACACTTAAAAAAGTATCGAAAAGGGATCCGCACAGCGAAACAGTGACAGATTCCATCAAAGGATTTGGCAAAAGACGGTAATAAACATCTGGTGAAGCGTAAACTGGATTTTGATTGGAATAACAATAGGAATTATCACCAGTTGTAGAATAGGGCAAACTTGAAACTTCAATTGGGTCGTTGATGTCATCGCCAATAAAACCGCTGCAATCCACACCATTTATAATGGTAATACTAAAATCCATAACGGAACCCCACGAAAACGAAGCACAAGGATTCAAAGGCAGTGTTCCGCCTTCTTGTTGATTTATGCGCATTCTAGTTACGCCATTTTGAGCACCAATTGGAACATTAAAATTAAAAATGGATATGGCAACTGGTGGAATTCCGCTCCACGTGCCAATGGATTCTGATGGATCAAAAGATCCGCTTTGATCGAAATCAATCCAAGCTTGACCGGCTCCGTTGTAATTCCCACCGCACGTTCCAAATTTTATTTGACTCGTGTAGGCATTTCCTGCGCTTAAAGTAGTTCCTAAATTGGTAAGGTTTTGCACTCCAACAACACCTGGACAACCTGTATACGCTATCGTTCCACTTTCTCCGACTAAACTCACTGTTTGCACATTAGAGTCCACGCCAGATGTTGGTCCTCCGGTGCTACAGTATTGTGAAAATATGGTGGAATGAAAAAATAAAAAGGGAAGAATGTAATAATTTTTCATAGTACGTTTATAGATTTGCTAATATACACTAAAAATGTAATAGTTAACAATTATTTAATATATACTTACCTTGTGAAAAGGGGTTATTAAGGCTTTATTTCTTTATGAGTAGTTACAAATAGTACATTTTAGGATTCCAATTTTCTTTCTAGTCGAACTTGGTAATTAAAAAAAATGAAAATACCTTCCTCACCGGTTGCAAATGGAAAATTTCCTTTAGAAGTAATTTTTTACTCAAACAGATTAGTTATAAAATCAGATTCGTATGCATTTTAATTTCCTGCAAAGCCGAAATCAATACATCAATCTCTTCTTCCGTATTAAAGGCTTGAATTGAAAAACGAATATAATTTTTCAGCCCATGTCGCATTATTGGAATTTCAATTTTATACTTTTCATAGAGTAATCGTTGTAATTCTTCTGGTTTTTCTGTTCGGATTTCAGAACTGCAGATTTGACCAAAATAGGTCGAGTTTAAAGGTGCTAATGGAACTGTTTTTAGTTCATTAAAAAGTTTAGGTGCACAATCTAAAAGTGTTAATTTACAATTAGTTGAAACAGATTCCCAAGCGTATTTTTCTCTAAATTCTATTGCTTTTGGAAGTGTTAAATAAGCAGAAAAATCGCGTGTTCCATTGAACTGGTGGTAATCAAAAAAAGTGGAGTCACTCGGCGAAAAGCTTTCATAGCCCCAACTAATTATCAAAGGATCCAATAGCGATTGAAATTCTTTTTTGACATAGAGAAAGGACGAACCTTTCGGCGTCATCATCCATTTGTGGCAAGCACCAGTGTAAAAATCTGCTTCCAAGTCGGAGAGATCCAGTGGAATATGTCCAGGAACATGTGCGCCGTCTACAATTGTAATTAAACCTCGCCTTTTTGCTTCTGCACAAATTTCTTTAACCGGTAAAATTAACGCTGTGCTACTGGTGATTTGACTTATAAAAACAACTTTAGTTTTTTCACTATATCCTTTCCAAAATTCCGCTAAAAATTCTTCTTTAGATTGAATTGGTAAACTAATATTTTGCTGAATATAGTTAGCGTGGCTCTTTTTACAATAGTAATTCCACGTTTTATCCATTGCGCCATATTCGAGATTAGTGGATAAAATTTCATCACCTGGCTGCAACGAAATGTTTTTGGCAATGAGATTAATGGCATGTGTTGGATTGGGAATAAAAATAAGATCTTCAGAAGAACAGTGAACAAATTCAGCGAGAGCAACAGCCGCATTTTTGATATGTACATAACCGTCTCTGGTAATAAACTGGACAGGTTCTTTTTCCAATAGATACTGCCATTGCAAATAATCAGCGAATATTTCTCTCGGACAAGCACCAAAAGAACCAAAGTTTAAAAATGTAATATCATCGCGAAGTAAAAATAAATCTTTCATTCAAGTGGTGAATTAAAGTTAAATCTAATTATAATAAACAATAAAAAGCGAGAAAATAATGCATAATTTGGCGCTTATGTAACAATAGTAACGTAGGGTTTGAAAGGTAAATAGCATCTTTGCTCCACGATTTTTATTATTTAATTTGTTGTCTTTATGCTTGTGTTAGGATTTGTTTTAGCAATTCTTGTAGGGGTTTCTCTCGGATTGATTGGTAGCGGTGGTTCTATTCTAACTGTCCCGATATTGGTTTACGTAATGGGAGTTGATCCAGTTTTAGCAACTGCATACTCGCTATTTATTGTTGGTGCAACAGCATTGGTGGGTGGAATTCAGAATGCTCGAGATGGCAGGGTGGATTTCAAAACAGCACTTATTTTTGGGATTCCTTCTATTATTGCGGTTTATATAACACGTGCTTACCTCGTTCCAGTAATTCCTGAAAGTGTATTTACTCTTTTTGATTTCGAAGTCACAAAACCTATATTTCTAATGGTAATTTTTGCAATTGTGATGGTTGCAGCGTCCATTACCATGATCAAACCTCAGAAAAACAAACAACTGGGCGAAGAAATCCCGATGTCATACAACTATCCAATGATTTTATTAGAGGGATCTGTGGTTGGCGTTTTGACCGGTTTGGTTGGCGCCGGTGGTGGGTTTCTAATTATCCCAGCTTTGGTGCTTTTGGCTAAAATGCCAATGAAAAAAGCGGTTGGAACTTCTTTGTTTATTATTGCAGCAAAATCATTAATTGGTTTTACAGGCGATTTAAAAGGTTCGGAAATTATCGATTGGAAATTACTTTTATTATTTACAACGGCCTCTGTTTTTGGAATAATTATAGGTATTCTTTTAGCAAAGAAAATCCCAGGTGAAAAGTTGAAAACATCTTTCGGTTGGTTTGTACTTGTAATGGGAATATATATAATTATCAAAGAACTTTTTTTATAATTAAAACAGAAATTGCTAACTTGAATTCTAAATTGTCATTCAATGGAAAAAAACAATCTTGATAACAAGAATGAATTAGATGGTAAATCTAGCTTGGTGTTGCGCTTGTTTTTTATACTTAGTGTTGGTTTTTTAGTGTTTTTCGTTCTTTTATTGGAACTAAATAACCATCCAAAAAAAATCAGCAAAACAACACGGTTTGACGAACAAGAATATTTGAACTACCAAGAAAAATTAAGTCAATTAGAATCGGTACAAGCCTATTTTACGTATCCCGACTTGATTTCCATTGACGATACAGCTAAAAGAGCGTTGGTGCGTTATGGGAAAGAATTGATAATGCATACTTCGGAATACCTCGGGCCTAATGGAAGTGTGTCTAAATTATCGAATGGAATGAATTGTCAAAATTGCCATTTGGATGCTGGA
>JBIKZR010000131.1:0-5886 GCA_044354635.1 Crocinitomicaceae bacterium
AATGATTATTTTTCTTTTAGACATAATTGAAAATTAATTTCGTCAATACGTTGACCTTTGTGTAAAAACCATTCTTTGCGCACACCAGTTTGGATAAATCCGCATGTTGAAAACAAACCAATACTTTCGATATTATCCGCTTGAATGGAACAATATAAATTGTGTAGCGCTAAATATTCGCGTGCATAATTCACCATTAATTCGATACTTTCTCGGGCGTAACCTTGCTGCTTGTGGGAACTTTCACCAATAATAATTCCAACTGCAGCATTTCCATTTCTAAAATCCGCGTCGTACAAATCAATCGCCCCAATTGGTTCTTCCGTTTCGTTCAAACAAATCAGGAATCGAAGTTGTCCGGTGGAACGAATATGTTGTTGTTGCTCGATTAATTGCAGGATTCCATGCATGGAAAATGGCACTTCTGTATCCGTAACTTTCCAATGCGCAGGATTATTTTCCCACAACATTAACTTGGTAGCATCCGATGGTTCAACGGATCGTAGGAATATATTTTTGGATTTTAGCATTTTCTAAAGTACGCAATCTATTAGCAATATCAATTTTGGTGTACGCAGGAATTCCTGCGTAATCTTTTGTCAAATTTAAACCAAAAACCGATTCAATTTGTTGCTTGCTTTCTAAAAAATTCAATAAAGTTGCAAGTTGTGAAACAGAATCGGAACAGCCTAGAATCTCGGTTATTGGAGCGAGACAGGTTTGACCATTCTTCCCAGCATTTTCATACCCATTAAAAATGGTTTGAACATATACCAAATTTGTTTGGGTTTTCAGCTTCACAAGAACGGTTACGATTTTTTTTTGCCGGATCACAAGCAGCGCATTACAGCTCTCTTTTTTGTCGTCCTTACCATTTACTTTCAGACTAAAATACGCGCCGTTTATAGAACAACCGATATGTGGGGGAATTTTATCCGCGTGCCAAATCCATAAAAAAAAGCCTTCATTTAGTGTGCTTTCAGTATGTAAATCAAGAACATTTTCAAAATCAAAACTAGACATTCATTTCGCCTTTAAAAACAAAAACTGCGGGACCAATCAATTGAATTTCGGAAAATTCAGTATTCTCATTGTTTATAAAATTCACCTGTAATTCACCGCCTTTCGCGGCTACTTTAATGCGATTCGAACCAGTGTGATTATGGATTAAACTGCTCACTAGCGCACAAGCCGTTGCTCCGGTTCCACAAGATAAGGTCTCGTTTTCCACGCCGCGCTCGTACGTTGCGATTTTCAGAGAACCATCCGATTGCATTTCCACGAGATTTACATTTATTCCATCTTTCAAAAACTGCTCGGAATAGCGAATTTCCCTTCCGGTAGTGTAAACATTTTCCGAGGAAAGATCTGTAACAAATTTCACATAATGTGGCGAACCTGTATGCAGAATAAAATCTTTTTCAGCAGATTGAACATGCTTAACGTCCGCCATATTTAGCGCAATCAAATCACCTGATTTTCGTGCGGTATGCAATCCATCTATCGCTAGAAAATGGGTTTCAGAAATCGGAAAACCAAGTGTTTCAGCAAAGGCAACAGCACATCTAGCGCCATTTCCGCAAAAACTTTTCGTGCCATCCGAATTAAAATATTCTACTTCATAGTCGCTACTATCATGTGCGTTAATCTTAATCAAGCCATCTGCACCAATACCAAATTTCCTGTCGCACAAAAATTGAATTTGCGGCAACGTGAGAGAAGAATAATGGCCTTCCAAATTATCCAATAAGATAAAATCGTTGCCCGTTCCTTGGTATTTATGGAATTCAATTTTCATACAGAATTATTTCACACAAAAATAGTGCTTTCTTTGGTATAAAAAAATAGAATACTTAACAATATTTAACAGCATAACAGTAACAAAATTAAGGTTCCTAGCGTTATTATTGCAGTAAAATTTTAGAACAAAAAGTCAAATTAACAACAAAAGAAAAAAAGATGAAAAACAACATTAAGCTATTTGGTTTAGGACTTTTGGGAGGAATGCTCCCGCTTGGCGCTTATTTAATGTTGAACGGAACAAGCTACAGCAGTTTGTCGGAAGAAGTTATCGATGGAAATCGAAACTTTCATGCACGTTCAGTGAATTTGGAAGGAATGAATGCCGCAGGTCCAAATTTTATCGACGCTTCTGAAAGCACCATTAATTCGGTAGTGCACGTCACAACAAAAGTGGTGAAAACTTCCTTTCAGCGTGATCCATTCCAGGAATTCTTTTACGGTCCGGGAGCTGGTGGCAGAGAATTCAAACAATATGGTGCTGGCGCAGGATCCGGCGTAATAATTTCTTCGGAAGGATATATTGTAACAAACAACCACGTAATTCAAGATGCAAGTGAAATTGAAGTTATCCTAAACGACAATTCAAAATATACAGCAAAAATAGTTGGGTCGGATCCCGCGACAGATATTGCAGTATTAAAAATTGAAGGAAAAGGATTGACTGCAATTCCTTTGGGAAATAGCGACGAATTACGCATTGGGGAATGGGTATTAGCCGTTGGAAATCCATTTAATTTAACGTCAACCGTAACTGCTGGAATTGTTTCTGCGAAAGCACGAAATATCAATTTGCTTGCGGATCGTTCCAAACAAGATATCGTTCCGATAGAATCTTTCATTCAAACCGACGCTGCGGTGAATCCAGGGAATAGCGGTGGCGCATTGGTAAATACGCGCGGAGAATTAGTTGGGATTAATACTGCAATCGCTTCGCAAACGGGAAGTTATTCTGGTTATTCCTTTGCTGTTCCGGTGAATTTGGTAAATAAAGTAATGCGGGATTTAATCGATTATGGAATTGTACAACGCGGATTTTTAGGCGTTCAAATCTCGGATATCAACCAAGAAATCAAAGAGACGAACAAATTACCGAGTTTAAAAGGTGTCTTCATTTCCAAAGTTACAGACAATGGAAGTGCTGAAAAAGCAGGCGTTAAAGATGGGGATGTAATTCTAAAAATTGGAACAAAAGAAGTTAATTCCGTTGCCGAATTGCAGGAAGAAATAGGAAAAAGAAGACCTGGCGATAAAGTTTCACTTACTATTCGCGGAAAAAACGGAAATGAAGAAATAAAAGAACTCGTTTTGCGTAACCAAGATGGGGAAACAAAGTTAGTATCAAAAGAGGAAATTGCGAAAAACGTTGCTTTGGGTGCGACATTTCTAGAATTAACCAGTAAAGATAGAAAGGAACTCAATATTTCCAATGGCGTTAAAATTGGAACTTTAACCTCCGGAAAACTTAAATCTATTGGTTTGCAGACGGGAATGATCATCACCAAAGTAAATAACGAACCGGTGGAAACAGTGGAACAATTGACAACAAAACTAAATGGCGGAAACAAGGGGATTTTGCTGGAAGTTTTATCCGAAAGCGGAAAGAAAGAATACTTTGGTTTTGGATTATAGATATAAAAGTAAAAGGGCACGATTTTTGACGGAAATTTAAACAGCGAAGACGCGAGAAACGCAAATAGCACCTAGAAAATCAAACAATAGCTTCTAACCAAAAAATAGTACTGATTTTTTTGGAAATCTGTATCTTTTGGTTGTACCTTTGTGAAAAATTTCCCACACACAAATTTTAAAAAGACGAATTTAAAAGCGGATGAGACAGTTAAAAATTACCAAGTCGATTACCAATCGCGAGAGTCAATCCTTAGACAAGTACTTGCAAGACATTGGTAAAGAGGAGTTGATAACAGCAGAAGAGGAAGTAGAATTAGCCCGAAAAATAAAGCAAGGAGATCAAAAAGCCTTGGAGAAATTGACGAGAGCAAATTTACGATTCGTGGTCTCTGTGGCGAAACAATACCAAAATCAGGGATTAACCCTACCCGATTTAATTAACGAAGGAAACTTGGGTTTGATTAAAGCAGCGCAAAAATTTGACGAAACGCGTGGTTTTAAATTCATTTCGTATGCTGTTTGGTGGATTCGTCAATCTATTTTGCAAGCATTAGCGGAACAAGCGCGTATTGTAAGATTACCGTTGAACCAAGTAGGTTCGTTAAATAAGATCAATAAAGCTTTTTCACGCTTGGAACAAGAATTTGAGCGTCCACCGTCAGCGGAAGAATTAGCTGAAGCACTGGAAGTTCCAGAAGATAAAATCAAAGAAAGTTTAAACGTTTCAGGTCGCCACGTATCGATGGACGCACCATTGTCCACTTCGGAAGATGGTGGAACATTAATGGATGTGATGGCAAATGCAGATTCTCCAAAAGCGGATCACGCATTGATGGCTGAATCCCTTCAAAAAGAAATCGAGCGTTCCCTGAGTACATTAACAGATAAAGAAAGAGAAATCATCCGTTTATTTTTCGGTATCGGAATGAATCATGGTTTAACACTGGAAGAAATTGGTTCTAAATTTAACTTGACACGCGAACGCGTTCGTCAGATAAAAGAGAAGGCCATTCGCAGGTTGCGACATACCTCTCGAAACAAATTGCTCAAAGCATATTTGGGATAAAAAAAAGGCTGTCTACGTTTGTGGACAGCCTTTTTTGCTTTATACAATTTTTAAAATTACCCGTTAAATTTAAATAAAACAATTACTAAAAGTGAAAGAAATGGAAGCTGCCGGAGGTTACGAAAAAGAACTTAAATCGCACGTAGAAAGAGAACGTGCTGCTGTAAAATTATCGAATAAAATTGGAGAGTTAATGTATGAGAAAGGAATCGAGCTTGTTCTTTTTCGCAACCACTTAACAGACGTAACCATCTCCGAAATTTTGAATTTACATGAATATGCACGTAAGGTTGTAAATAAACCTATCGACGTATTTACATCCTCCGAACTAGCGGAAGAGATATTTAAAATGGAACTTGCACCATCCAAATTGGACATTGGTAAATTATCCAGTGAATGGTTGGCGGAACAAGCAAATTATTCTT
Organism: Crocinitomicaceae bacterium; assembly: GCA_044354635.1. GTDB lineage: Bacteria > Bacteroidota > Bacteroidia > Flavobacteriales_D > Crocinitomicaceae > M0103. The sequence continues at coordinate 4,924 of JBIKZR010000131.1, forward strand.
CAAAAGCAGATTTTTTATCCAAGAAACTTGCAAATTTCGGCGTTTCCAATAACCGTGTGATAGAACCTAGAGATGTTGTTTTATATGGTTTTGGTAGAATTGGGCGTTTGGCTGCACGGGAATTAATCAAACAAGCTGGAAAAGGACAACAACTGCGTTTGAGAGCGATTGTAACACGGGGTTCAACCGATGCGGATATTATCAAACGTGCTTCCCTTTTACGAACCGATTCTGTGCACGGCGCATTTAAAGGTTCCGTAATTGAAGATCTAGAAAACAAATCCTTGATTATAAATGGTCAAATCGTTAAAATGATTGACGCTAGTAATCCGGAAGATATTGATTACACAAGCTACGGCATTCAAAATGCACTAGTTATCGATAATACAGGCGTTTTCACTAACCGAGAAACTTTATCGCGCCATCTTCAAGCGAAAGGTGTTTCCAAGGTTATTTTAACTGCTCCTGGAAAAGAAATCCCAAACATTGTTTATGGGATCAACCAAGACACATTGGATTTAGAAAATGAGAATATTTTTTCTGCTGCATCTTGCACAACCAATGCAATTTCACCAGTATTGAAAGTAATCAACGATAAATACGGCGTGGTTAAAGGCCATATTGAAACCGTTCACGCTTACACAAACGACCAGAATTTATTGGATAATATGCACAAAAAACCACGTCGTGGGCGCGCTGCAGCAATAAATATGGTAATTACATCCACTGGAGCTGGTGCGGCTGTTACGAAAGTTATTCCAGATCTTATGGATAAATTAACGGCAAACGCGGTTCGTGTTCCAACGCCAAACGGTTCTCTTGCAATTTTAAGTCTGGAGTTAAACAGTCATACTTCCGTTGATGAAGTGAATGCCTTGATGAAAGATGCTGCATTGAATGGTGAATTGGTAAATCAAATCTTTTATTCGTATGATCCAGAACTTGTTTCGAGTGATATTATTG
>JBIKZR010000003.1:0-19098 GCA_044354635.1 Crocinitomicaceae bacterium
CAAATTGAAATACATCTGCAAACAATTTCTTCAAGCGTTTTTCGTGCAATTTTTTGGATCCTTCCGCTGCCGCTGCCGTTGCATCTTTGCAAATCCCAATAAATGGAATAGTTCGCATCGACATGGCTATATAGTTCCAAGCGCCCATATTTGCTGGTTCTTCTTGAGCCCAAACAATATTTTTTGCACTGCTGTATTTTGCTAAAATTGCGTCAATTTGAATTTTTGGTAATGGATACAGTTGCTCAATCCGAACAAACGCCATATTTTCTACGCCCATTTCTGCCGCTTTTTCTGACATTTCATAGTAGAACTTACCAGAACAGAAAACCACCGTATCTATAGCCGAAACAATCGCTTTTGGATCGTCCAATACTTCTTGAAACGAACCTGTCGCCATTTCGTCTAATGAAGAAACGGCAGAAGGATAGCGCAACAACATTTTCGGAGAAAACACAACCAAAGGCTTTCTGAAATCGCGTTTCAACTGTCTTCTCAACAAGTGAAAATGGTTCGCTGGAGTGGAAGTATTTACAATTTGCATGTTTGTATCGGCGCATTGTTGTAAAAAACGTTCCATTCTACCACTAGAATGTTCCGCTCCTTGTCCTTCATAGCCATGTGGCAACAACATTACTAAACCACTTTGCGTTGCCCATTTGTCTTCACCAGCTGTAATAAATTGGTCAATCATGATTTGCGCACCATTGAAGAAATCACCAAATTGTGCTTCCCAAATAGTTAAGGCTTTCGGTGTTGCAAGGGAATAGCCGTATTCAAAACCTAAAACGCCATATTCAGACAACAAGGAATTATAAATAGAGAATTTCGCTTGTTGATCAGATAACAGATTCAACGTTTCAATTTCTTCCTCTGTATCTTCTGTTTTCACTACTGCGTGGCGGTGAGAAAATGTTCCACGTTCCACATCTTGACCCGAAATACGCACTGGATGTCCTTCGTCCAGTAAAGTAGCGTAAGCCAACATTTCTGCGGAACCCCAATCCAACGTGTCATTTTTAATCGCGTTCAAACGATCGTCAAATATTTTCGAAATCTTTCTGAAGTATTTTTTTCCTTCCGGCAAAGTAGAAAGTTTTATTCCCAATGCCAGTAATTTTGCTTTGTCGACGCCCGTTTTTGGAGAAGCATTAAAATCTTCTGCTTTTCCATGTCGGAAACCTTCCCACGTTAAACTCAAGAAATCGTGCACCAAAGCTTTATCGCTTTGTCGGGAAATATCAAATTCTTTTTCTAAAAACGTGTTATACGTTTCCTCAATTTTTTTCGCTTCTTCCAAGGTAAGGATACCTTCCGATTCCAACTGCTTGAAATAGATTTCCTTTGGATTTGGATGCTTTGCAATCAAATTATACAAACTTGGTTGCGTGAATTTTGGTTCATCGCCTTCGTTGTGGCCGTATTTTCGGTAACACAGCAAATCGATAAAAATATCTCGGTTGAATTTCTGACGGTATTCCATCGCCATTTCAATCGTTTGAACAACCGCTTCTACATCGTCACCATTGACATGGAACACAGGACAAAGCGTTGTTTTTGCAACATCGGTACAATACGTTGAAGATCGGCCATCCAAGTAATTGGTAGTAAATCCAACTTGGTTGTTCACCACAATGTGAATTGTTCCACCAGCGCGGTAACCATCCAATTGTGCCATTTGAATCGTTTCATACACTATTCCTTGACCAGCAATTGCTGCGTCACCGTGAATTAATACAGGACAAACTTTACTTTCGTCGTATAAAATGTGGTCTACTTTCGCACGCGCTATTCCTTCAACTACGGTACTTACAGCTTCTAAATGGGAAGGATTTGGAGCAAGTGTCAAACCAACTTTTTTCCCATTTGCAAGCGTAACATGTGAAGTGAATCCCTGGTGGTATTTTACATCGCCATCAAAATATTCGATGGAATCAAATTCTTTCCCTTCAAATTCGGAGAAAATATCTTTTGGACGTTTTTCAAAAATATTCGTCAACGTGTTCAAACGTCCACGGTGTGCCATTCCAACAACAAAATATTCCACGCCTAGCTCTGATCCTTTGTTTACCAAAGTATCCATTGCTGGGATTAAGGCTTCGCCACCTTCAATAGAAAAACGTTTTTGTCCAACGAATTTTTTACCTAAAAAAGCTTCAAAACTTGCTGCTTGGTTCAATTTTTTGAAAATTGCCAGTTTCTGTGCCGCATCGAAAGTTGTGCGGTTTTTTATTTCAATTTTATTTTTAAACCAATCAATACGGTCTGGATCGCGCATGTAAACAAACTCAATACCAATAGATTGGCAGTAAGTTAGTTCCAAATGGTTAATAATGTCTTGTAAAGTTGCTGCACCAATACCAATTTCTTCACCTGCTTGAAAAATAGAAGTTAGATCCGAAGATTCTAATCCGAAATTGCTTATTTCCAGTGTTGGAGCATATTTGCGGCGCTCGCGAACTGGATTTGTTTTGGTAAACAAATGGCCGCGCGTACGGTAACTATTAATCAGGTTTATTACCTTAAATTCCTTTTGAAATTTTTCAGAACCGCCAGATGCAGCAGAGGAAATTGATTCAACTTCATCAAAATTTGTTTTGGCAAAATCGAAACCCTCAAAGAATTTTTTCCAACCAATATCAACGCTTTCAGGGTCTTGCTGATACATTTTATACAGATGATCAATTGCATTCACGTCTGCATTCCCAACATAAGATACTTTATCCATGGTATTTGTACACATTTATGGAATGACAAATTTAGACAAATTACCTAAAGAAGGGCAGTAAAAAAGTGTAAAATTTCAGTAAACATTAAAAATTGAACGAGTTTCAAACGAAATTGAAAAAATCGACTGGGATTGGATTGTGTACAACTTGAAAATCAGGAAAATTTCGAACGCAAAAACACTTTGTACGCTTCTCTGAATAGAATTTTTCTAGAAAGTTCAGTAAGAAAATCGGACTGTGTTATAAGGTCTAAAAATTCTTTCTCAGAAAGATCTATCGTGTACAAAAGTTGCAGCAAGCGCGTTTCACCTTCCCGCATTATTTCCGCAAGTAAATTAGCGATTTGTTGCTCTATTTCTACTTTGGAAAATGGCGTTTCTTCAAATTTTTCCGAGAAAAATAAATTGAATTTTACGAAATCCTTGGCGATTTGCTGCTGGGTTTTTAAAACAAATGCTGCGTTGTTAAAATGGCTTTGTAAATCTGAATAATTCTTTAATTCTTCCATTGTTTGGTGTTTTTTAACGAAGCCAATCCCAAATCCCAACTGCCTCAGGCAGCATCGACTGCAAGAAGAGGATTCTGAATTCCAAATTTAATGAATTCCACATCCTCCATTAAATTCTTTCTCTGGAACTAAAAAACTTAGTTCGTTCTTTTCATTTTCCGCCATTAAAATCATCCCTTGCGATTCAATTCCTCGGATTTTTCGCGGAGCAAGGTTCATTAAAACTTGAACCGTTTTTCCAATTACTTCCTCCGGTGAATAATGCTCAGCGATACCGGAAACGATCGTGCGTTTATCCAAACCTGTGTCTACCAAAAGCTTCAATAATTTATCTGCTTTTTCTACTTTCTCCGCTGCTAGTATTTTCCCCAATCGAATGTCCATTTTGGTGAAATCCTCAAAAGCAATTTCCGGTTTTTGTGGTTCAAAAGTTAATTCCATCGCTTCGCTGTTTTGAATTGGGGTATTTTCTTGGATCGTATTTTTCAATTTTGCCACTTCGTGTTCTACCAAAGTGTCTTCAATTTTTTGGAATAAAATTTCCGGTGTATTGGTCATCGCTCCAGCTTGAAGTAAATCTTCTCTTCCGGCATCTTCCCAATTTGTTGTGGTGAAATTCACAAAATGGGACAGTTTTTTTGCGGTAGTTGGCAAGAATGGCTGCAAAACAACGCTCAAGTTTGCGGTTATCTGCAAGGCAATATTCAGGATCGTTTCTACACGCAACGGATCTGCTTTTACCAATTTCCATGGTTCTTGGTCTGCTAAATATTTATTCCCCAAACGTGCAAGGTTCATCGCCTCGGCTTGTGCATCTCGCAATTTGTAGGCGTAAACCAATTTGCTTATTCTTTCTGGAATTGCTTTAATTTCAGCTAATACGTTCAAATCTTCTTGGGTCAATTCCCCTCTCGCAGGAATTTTTCCCTCGTAGTATTTTTGCGTAAGCACCAGGGCGCGATTCACAAAATTTCCAAGAATATCAGCCAATTCGCTGTTAATCCGTGTTTGGTATTCTTTCCAAGTAAACTCCGAATCCTTTGTTTCCGGTGCAATGGAAGTTAACACATATTTTAATTCGTCTTCTTTGCCGGGGTAAGTTTCCAAATATTCGTGTAGCCAAACCGCCCAATTTCTTGAAGTAGAGAATTTGTCCCCCTCCAAATTCAAAAATTCGTAGGCTGGAACATTATCCGGTAAAATTAAATCGCCATGGTCTTTCAACAAAATCGGGAAAATCACCGTATGGAATACTATGTTGTCTTTTCCAATAAAATGGATCAATTTTCGATCGCCTTTCCAATAGTCTTCCCAGTTTTTATTGTTGTCTAACGCCCATTGTTTCGTGGCTGAAATGTAACCAATTGGCGCATCCAACCAGACGTACAATACTTTTCCATCTGCATTTGGCAAGGGAACTTTTACGCCCCAATCCAAATCTCTGGTCATTGCGCGCGAATGCAAACCACCATCAATCCAGGACATGCATTGTCCGATAACCTGATTTCTCCAAGGTTTTGGATCGTGTTGTTGAACGCCATCGAGCTTCCCTTCTTTGATCCATTCCCGCAACCATTCTTCGTGGTTCGCCATTGGTAAATACCAGTGAGATGTGGTTTTTAAAACAGGCGTTTTTCCACTTAAAGTAGAAGTTGGATGAATCAATTCTGTCGGACTCAAATCCGAACCGCATTTTTCACATTGATCACCATACGCTCCAGGATTATGGCACTTTGGACATTCTCCCGTAATGTAGCGATCAGCTAAAAACTGTTGGTATTCTTCGTCGTAATATTGTTCTGATGTTTCTTTTGTAAATTTTCCTTTTTCGTATAATTTCAAGAAAAAATCCTGGGATGTTTTGTGGTGAATTTCAGCAGAAGTGCGGTGAAAGATATCGAATGAAATATTGAAATCTTGAAATGCTTTTCCGATTATGCCATTGTATTTATCTACAATTTCTTGTGGTGTAATTCCTTCTTTTTTTGCTCTAAGTGTAATCGCAGCACCATGTTCGTCGCTACCGCATATAAAAGCCACATCGTGGTGATTCATGCGTAAGAAACGCACAAAAATGTCAGCTGGAAGATAAACTCCGGCAACGTGTCCGAGGTGAAGTGGGCCATTTGCATATGGTAATGCAGCGGTAACAGTATATTTTGCTTTCGACATGTTGAATTTCTAATGAAAGTTCAAAGATACAAGTTAGAACCAATAAGCGTAAAGAAGATGCAAGAAATTCTAGACTTGGTATTTTTAGATACGACAATCCAATTGCAATTCCTTTTCTACAAAACGAATGTCAAACGTTTCTAATTCATCTAAAATCGGGTTATACACTTCGGGTTGAATTGGCAAAGTAACTCCTTTAAGCGCAATTTCTCCATTCAAAAGCATTTTGGTAGCTATCGCAACCGGCAAACCAACGGTATTTGCCATCGACGTGTAGGTTTGATTTTCCCCAATATTAACCATGGAAGACGTAATGGAATAATTTTGTTCTTCGAATTCGTACTCAAATTCGTGGTACATTACGAGCATGTCTTTATCTTGTGGATCTAGCACGAGTTTGTCAACTAATATTTTTTCTAATAATTGCGCAGGAGATGCGTCCGAAATTCCAAGTGGTGTAGTTCCTTCAAAAACGCCAAGCCATTCAAATCGCTCGTATAATTCCAATCGGTCAACGCGCAAAAAATCTTTGAATTTATCTTCTACGGTGCGCAAATAGCGGTATGGTAAAAATGCATTTAAAAAGGAACGTGCTGTAAGGTGTTCGGAATTTTCCATTTTGTAGGAATCATCTGTCATGCCTAATTCTATAAAAATATTCCAAGCTTGGCAAAATCCTGGTCTTCGCAAGGTGCCTCTAAAAATGGTTTGGATAGATTCTAGTCCATACGTTTTTCTATACGACAAAGAATCACGGTTTGCGTACCCATCAAATTCGCCATAACCTTCGATTTCCATGCGGAATAAACGACCAAAAAGTCTGTTGTATGGAATGTATTTATATTCGTTGTGATCTAGAAAACTAGACGCTCCACCTTGTCCAGCAAGTACTACGTTGCGCGGGTTCCACGTAAATTTATAATTCCACGGATTATTGTCGCTTTCCGGAGCAATTAATCCGCCACAAAACGATTTGAAAGAAGTTACCATTCCACCTTTTTGCTCAATGGCGTGGATAATTTTCATGGCACTCATGTGGTCAATTCCTGGATCCACACCGATTTCGTTTAAGATTAGTATTCCGGCAGCTTTGGCTTGTTCATCCAAATTTTTCATTTCTGCTGAAATGTAAGAAGGCGTAATCAAGTTGGTGCGCATCGCAATACAATCTTTTGCTATATCGACATGAAAACGAGCAGGTAGCATCGAAATCACAACATCCGCTTTTTCGATTTCCGGTTTTCTCTCGTCCGAATTTAATGCGTTAAACGAAAGTGCGGTGCCATTTTCATGCTTGTTCAATTTTCGCTGTACCATAGCGATATCTTGGTCAACAACACGAATTTTCCAATTGTACAAGCTAGATTTATCCAGTAAATAACGAATCAGTGACGAAGCAGATAATCCTGCACCAAGTATTAGTATTGTTTTCATATGCTTAAACATCCAATTGTAAAACAAAAGTAACGAATGCAAACCAATAGCAATCTGTTAAAATAAAATTAAATCACACGGAATTTTGTTAAGGATTGAACAAGATGCTGTTGCCTTGCATCGTTGAAAAGAAAAAAATCAAGCGATTTAGCAGTACTTTTTTGCTTGAAAAAAGTGAATGGTCTAATAATCACAGTAATTTTTTTCTACTTTTACCTTCAAAATTCGAAAACAATGGGAAGAGCGTTTGAATACCGTAGAGCATCAAAGGAAAAACGTTGGGATAAAATGTCAAAATTATTTCCCAAGTTGGGGAAAGCGATCACGATGGCGGCAAAAGAAGGTGGCGATGATCCCTCAATGAATGGTAAGTTGCGGACAGCAATTCAAAATGCAAAGTCTGAAAACATGCCAAAAGACAATATCGATGCGGCAATCAAACGTGCAACGCAAAAAGACATCGCTTCTTTTGCTGAGATAATATATGAAGGAAAAGGCCCACATGGCGTTTTAGTTGTGGTGGAATGCGCAACCGACAATCCAACTCGGACAGTGGCAAACGTAAAATCCTATTTCAATAAAGCTGGCGGCGCAGTTGTTCCGAATGGCTCTTTGGATTTTATGTTCAACCGTAAATCCGTTTTTGAATTGAATAAATCAGATCAATTTGACCCGGAAGAGTTGGAGTTGGAGTTGATTGATGCCGGATGTGAAGAAATTGAGGTCGAAGACGATACAGTTTTTGTCTATGGTGATTATACTTCCTTTGGAACATTGGCTAAGGGCTTGGAAGATTTGAATATCGAAGTACAGAAATCGAATTTACAGCGCATTCCAACTTCCCCAATCGAATTGACGGAAGAACAAATGTTGGACGTTGAAAAATTATTGGATAAAATTGAAGACGACGATGATATTCAACAAGTTTTTACAAATATTGCTTAGTCGAATTTCTTTGTTTCAAAAAGTAAAATAAATGTCATCTTTTAGAGTTATTGTTCCGTAAAAAACTCTTTTTATGCTTTAAAAATTATGAGATTAACCTTCAATAAATTCAGTTTCTTGTTCTCACTAGTTATAGTGCTGGCGGCTTGTTCGACTGAAAAAAACACCATGGTTAATCGAACATATCACGGGACAACCGCCCGTTACAATGGGTATTTTAATGCAACGGAATTAATTCGACAATCGGTAACTTCTTACCGTTCTTCGCTCAAAGATAATTACTACGCAATTTTACCAATTGATCCATTGCCAAATGCGCAGGAAGTAATTGGTTTATATCCGTCAATTGATACTGCTATTGCCAAATGCACAAAAGTTATCCAGCAGCACAGTATGCCCAGCAACGATAAGCCGTCGTTAAAAAAAATTGAACACAACCGCTGGGTAGATGAAAACTGGATTACAATCGGAATAGCAAATTATTACCGCCGAGACTATGACGCTGCACTGAAAAACTTCAAATTCGTCCGAAAATTTTATTCCAACGATCCGTCTATATATGTTGCAGATTTATGGATGGCGAAAACGAATATTGAATTAGGTAAATTCACAGATGCTAGCTTCAATATTGCAAACATCGACAAGGCAATTGCTGTGCAAGATGCCGGTGAAGAAGAAAAACCGAAAAAGTCCTCCAAAAAAACAAAAGGCAAGAAAGTAGAAGAAACTGCTGCCGAAGTTCCCAAATCCATTCGCTTCGATTTGGAAAAGACCAAGGCGGAACTTTCCTTGCGGCGGCAAAATCCGGAGGAAGCAATAACATTCCTGGAATCATCCTTGCGTTTTGCAAAAAAGAAAACAGATAAAGCACGCGTATATTATATACTTGGTCAATTGTATGAATCTCTAGGTAATAATGGTGTTGCAAAAGAACAATTTGGCTTGTCGCTGAAATATACCGCACCGTATGAACTGCATTTCAATGCCCGCATGCGCAGAGCTTTTCTAGGTGGCGACGAAAAGGTTAGAAAAGAACTTTTTAAAATGTTGCGCGATGCAAAAAACGCTCAGTTTAAAGACCAAATCTATTACGCGCTTGCAGATATGGAAATACAACGTTCCAATCCACAAAAAGCAATTGAATATTTGACCCTTTCTGCTTTTTATTCCACTTCGAATAAGCGACAAAAAGGAATGTCGTATGAGAAACTTGGGAATATGTCTTTCGCAAGCCGGAACTATGTTTCTGCTCAAAAATACTACGATTCTTGCGCAAAAGTGGTGGACGATACCTATCCAAATGCGGAAGGTATAAGAAATAAAGCTCTAAAATTAGCAGATTTAGTTGTTGCAGTTGAAACCGCTAATTTCGAAGATAGCGTGCAGCGTATAGCCGCATTATCCGAAAAAGATAGAATTGTATTTATTGAAAACGTCATAAAACAGAAGAAAGCGGAAGAAGCTGCCCGCAAGAAAATGGAGGCCGAACGCTTGAGGGCTTTGCAACAGAATTCTAATGCGTTTGCACAGACGGGAGGACCAGGAAATAAATGGTATTTCAATAATGCCAAAACAAGAGCAGAAGGATTTGATGAATTTCGAAAACTTTGGGGAAGTCGAGAAAACGAAGACAATTGGCGTCGAAGCGATAAAATGGTTGTAATGGCCGTAAATCCAGAAGAAGCAGATACGTTAAACGCTGAAGTTGTGCCGGAAATTGTGAAAATAGATAGTATGACAGTAGAACAGTTGCTGGTTGATATTCCATTGACGGATTCCTCTATGGCTGCATCTACAAGCCGATTATTGGAAGCGCTTTATGCCGCAGGACTTATTTACAAAGACCAATTAAACGAACCAGAATTAGCAAAAACGCAGTTTAATGCTGTCTTAAAGCGAAAAACAGAAGGTGATGTAGATCTTTCATCGGCCTATCAATTGTTTAAATTGAACCAAGGTGTAAATGCTGATTTGGCAGCTGAAAAAAAGGCATATATTCTTCAAACGTATCCCAATTCTGATTATGCAAATTATTTACGGGATCCCGATTTTTTTGTAAAACGAAAAGAACGGGAAGCATTAGCAGAGCAGGAATATATTGCTGTTCTGGATCGGTATAATAGAGGCGTTTATTACCCGGTAATCTCAAAAGCCGACAATGTAATTGACAACGAAAAAGAAAACCAATTTCGCGCTAAGTACATGTTGTTGAAGGCAATGAGTATGGGGCAATTGACAAATAATAAAAAAGAATTATTGCCAGTTTTAACGCAGTTGGTAAAAGAATACCCAAAAACGGATGAAGCTGTTCGAGCAAATGAGATGATTGGAATTATCGAAAATGGGTATTCTGAAAATAAACCAATAGATTTTTCAAATAAATCGCCGTATCGATTTGTTGAAAACGCCCCGCAATGGGTGATTGTTTTTCTAGAGAAAGACGAAAGTTCCAGTGTTTCAAAAACAAAGATTGCAGACTTTAACAAGGAATTTTTCAGCAGAAATAAACTGAAAGCCAGTTCAAAAATATTTACCGATGATTTGAGCGTGATTGTGGTGCAGGAATTTGAAGATGATTTAAAAGCGAAGGAGTATTTACGCGTTTTTAAGGAAACAAGAAAACATTTACTGGATCTTCAAAAGGCAAAGGCTTTAATTATTACGCAGGAAAACATGAAGATCCTTTTTGACACTCAAAAATTATCGGATTACCAACTGTTTTATGACGAATACTACTAAAACATGCTGAAAAGAAAAGAAAAATTACAATTTGATAGTCCAGAACGTTTGAATCGATTAGTGGATGGAACGAAGATTATTGGTGATATACTCTCGGAATCCAATTTGCGTATTGATGGCGAAGTTCAAGGAAATATTTCTACAAAAGGCAAGGTTATAATTGGTGAAGATGGCGTAGTGAATGGAAATTTAACGTGCCAAGAAGCAGTTATAGAAGGTAAAATTGACGGTAAATTATCCGTTGAAGGCTTATTGTTTTTGCGAAAAACAGCAAAGATTGCAGGCGACATTCAAACTGCGCGATTGCACATGGAGGAAGGTGCGCTATTTTTAGGTTCTTGTGCGATGGGGAATGCAAGTGCAAACGAAAATACAACTTCTATTCAACAGAAAAATCGAACAGAGGACTTGGTATACTAAGATGCCGGACTCAAATAATCAAAAAAGTGTTTCAAAATTTGCCCGTTTCTCTTCTTTGGGAATTCAGATGGGTGCAATCATCGCATTTTTCACCTGGCTCGGTACTTTTTTAGATGAAAAATTTAAGACAAAAACACCTTGGTGGACAATCATCCTCGCGCTTTTTGGCGTTATGGCAGCATTGATACTAGTAATAAAAGAAGTAATCCAAATAAGTAAGGAAGATGAGTAAACGTAAATATTTTTTAAAGCAATTTTTTCTTAGTATCGCTTCAATTGTTTCGTTCTACTTAGGAATGGTGTCTCTCCAAATTATTCCAATCAATCCTTTTGGAGCTGTATTGGTTTCCCTAACAATTGCATTTATTTTTCTTCTGGGAATGTTAATTATTGCCCCAAGTTTGGATAAAGATGCGGAACAATTTGCAATCAAATTTCTATTGTTGACAACCGTTCAATTGCTGCTATCGTTTTTGGTTATAGGAACTGTTGTTTTTATGAGGCTAGAAGAATTTAGACGAATCGGGTTTCATATGGTGAGTTTATTTGTTTTGTTGCTAGGTATACAGTCTTTTTTATTGATTAGAATTAGTAATCGGACAATTTAATTTAGGTGGATCAAGGTTTACATCAGATATACATCTTTTTTGAATGAGATAGCTTGAAAAAATTAATTTCAATTCTGAACATTTTTCCTTGTTTCTTTAGAAAGTTTACCTAACTTTGCGCCAAAATTTAAAGAATTTTTAAGGAATAATATAGACAATGGCTCGAAAAAAAGTTAATATTTCTGCGTTTATTACTCTACTTGCAATTTTCTGTTTGAATATTGCTTTTGCGTCGACAAATCAAAGTCAAAATAATAAGGAGTCGGAAGAAAAAGATTTTGATGTTAATGGAATGATAATGCACCATATTAAAGATGCACATGAATGGCATCTTTGGGGCCCAGAGCAAGGAGGAACTTCTATTTACTTGCCAATAATTTTAATTGATGGTGGTGTAAAAGTTTTTTCTTCTTCTCATTTTTACCACGGAAGTATCCAAAAAGTTGTAGACCACAAAACAAAACTAGAAGTTGAATTTATTTCCGGTTCTGGTCCTGCTAAGGGATATGGATTGTACCACGAAAAAATTTATAAATTATCGAATGAAACGTTGCGAATTGAAGACGGGCATGTACATGGTAACACAAAAACGTTAGATTTTTCCATTACTAAAAATGTGCTTTCTTTGTTTTTCGGTGCGTTTTTCATTCTTGTGATAATGGCTTCAGTAGCGCGTTTTTACAAAAAGAATGGTGCTGTTTCGCCAAAAGGTTTGGCAAAGTTTTTAGAGCCACTTATTGTAATGGTAAGAGATGATGTAGCTAAATCTAACATCGGTGAACACAAATACAAAAAATATGTTCCATATTTATTGACAATTTTCTTCTTTATTTTCTTTAATAACCTGCTTGGTTTGGTTCCGCTCATTCCAGGTGGAGCAAATTTAACTGGTAATATTTCTGTGACATTATTTTTAGCAATCTGTACCTTAGTAGTTACCTTGGTTTCCTCCAATAGGAATTATTGGAAGCACATCTTTGCAACTCCTGGAGTTCCAGTTTTATTATTACCTATCATGATTCCAATCGAGTTGGTTGGAATTTTAACAAAGCCTTTTGCCTTAATGATTCGTTTGTTCGCGAATATGACCGCTGGACACATCATCGTTTTGGCTTTAGTTTCTATCATTTTTATAAACAAAAATGTTGCTTGGGGAGCTCTTTCTGTTCCAATGGCTTTGTTTATATCGATTTTAGAGTTGTTGGTTGCTTTCTTGCAAGCGTATCTATTTGCAATGTTATCCGCATTGTTTATCGGTGGAGCAGTGGAAGAGGCGCACCATTAATTAATTAGTAACTTTTTAATATACATAGTTATGTACGGAAGTATAGCAGCAATCGGAGCAGGTCTTGCCGTTTTAGGCGCAGGATTAGGTATTGGTAGAATCGGTGGTTCAGCAATGGACGCAATCGCACGTCAACCAGAAGCTTCAGGAAAAATTACAACAACGATGATTATCGCTGCGGCGTTAATCGAAGGTGTTGCGCTTTTCGGTGTAGTAGTAGGTCTACTAGGAGGAGCGAAATAATTTAAACTCCGCACTTGACGGTTGGTCAAGTGCGGATTAATTTTAAAACTTTTAAAAAAAAATATATAAAATGGATTTAATTTTACCAGAATTCGGTCTTTTGTTTTGGACAGGTTTAGTTTTTATCTGTCTGCTTTTTGTCTTAACAAAATTTATTTGGAAGCCAATCTTAAGTTCTGTAAACGAACGTGAACAAAAGATAGCCGAAGCTTTAGATCTTGCTGTTCGCACAAAAGCTGAAATGAAAGAAATGCAAGCTCAGAATGAGAATCTGCAAAAAGAAGCGCGTGCTGAAAGAGATGCAATCTTAAAGGATGCTAAAGAAACTGCTGTGAAAATGGTAGAAGATGCGAAAGCTAATTCCAAGAAAGAATCGGAAAAAATAGTTGCTGCTGCGCGAATGGTTATTGAAGAGGAGAAGAATGCTGCTATTTCGGAACTAAAAACGAAAGTCGCACTATTTTCAATCGAAATTGCAGAGAAAATAGTTCGAGCTGATTTATCTTCTGATGAAAAGCAAAAAGCGTTAGCTGAGAAAATGGCTGGTGATATTAACTTGAATTAAGATAATTACGATGAAAAGTACAAAAGCAGCATCGCGATACGCAAAGGCGCTCTTGGAGTTATCCATCGAGCAGAATAAATTGGATGCAGTTGCTGCAGATTTGAAGTATTTGGAAGCTGTTAATGCGGAAACAAAAGAATTTACGATTCTTTTGAATTCCCCAATTATTAATTCAGCTAAGAAAATAGCGATTTATCGCGAGCTTTTCGGGAAATTTGAAGCCTTAACTTTATCTTTTATTGACTTAATAACCAAGAATAGAAGAGAATACATGTTGCCTCAAATTGCAATTTCTTTCGATCAGCTGTTAAAGGCACACAGAGGAATTGTTCCTATTACAATTGTATCTGCAGTTGCTCTAAACGATACAACACGTAATTTAATCGTTTCAAAAATCCAACATTCCAGCACTGAAAAACTGGAAGTAGAAGAAATAATTGACCCTTCGTTAATCGGTGGATTCATAGTGCGCATGGATGATAAGCAAATTGACGCATCTGTTGCAAGTCAAATTAATAATTTAAAACAACGTTTAACAAGATAATCCGCAATTAAGTGGAATCAATGTAAAACTAACGAGTATGGCAGATATAAAACCAGCAGAAGTTTCTGCAATTTTAAGAGAACAGTTATCCGGATTTCGTTCCGAAGCTGAACTACAGGAAGTAGGTACCGTATTGCAAGTAGGTGATGGTATCGCACGAATTTATGGATTGAACGGTGTTCAGTACGGAGAGTTGATTGAGTTCAACGGCGGATTGCAAGGAATCGCTTTAAATTTAGAAGAAGACAATGTTGGAGCTGTAATGCTTGGACGTTCAAATCTTGTGAAAGAAGGGGATACTGTGAAACGTTTAGGTCGTATCGCTTCTGTTAAAATTGGAGAAGGATTAGTTGGACGTGTTATTGATACTTTAGGGAATCCAATTGACGGAAAAGGACCAATTCAAGGCGAATTATACGAAATGCCAATCGAAAGAAAAGCACCAGGTGTAATCTTCCGCCAACCAGTAACCGAGCCATTGCAAACTGGTATCAAAGCAATTGATGCAATGATTCCTGTTGGTCGTGGACAACGTGAGTTGATTATCGGTGACCGTCAAACGGGAAAAACAACTGTTGCGATTGATACAATTATCAACCAACGTGAATTCTACGATAGAGGCGAGCCTGTTTTTTGTATTTATGTTGCAATTGGACAAAAAGCATCTACTGTTGCTGGAATTGTTAAGAAATTTGAAGATGCAGGAGCGATGGCGTATACGGTAATCGTTGCGGCAAATGCATCCGATCCTGCAACAATGCAGTTTTATGCGCCAATGACCGGTGCAGCAGTTGGAGAATTCTTCCGCGATTCAGGTCGTCCGGCATTAATTGTATACGATGATTTATCCAAACAAGCGGTAGCTTACCGTGAAGTTTCTTTGTTACTTCGTCGTCCTCCAGGTCGTGAAGCATATCCTGGTGATGTTTTCTACTTACATTCCCGTTTATTGGAAAGAGCTGCTAAAATTATTGCGGATGACAAAATAGCATCCCAAATGAATGACTTACCTGAATCCTTGAAAGGAATCGTTAAAGGTGGGGGTTCATTAACAGCATTGCCAATTATTGAAACGCAAGCAGGTGACGTTTCTGCATATATTCCAACAAATGTTATTTCTATTACGGACGGACAAATATTTTTGGAAAGTGATTTGTTTAACGCAGGTATTCGTCCAGCGATTAATGTTGGTATTTCTGTATCTCGAGTTGGTGGTAATGCACAAATCAAATCGATGAAGAAAGTTGCCGGAACATTAAAATTGGATCAGGCACAATACAGAGAATTGGAAGCGTTTGCTAAATTCGGTTCGGATTTAGATGCTGCAACGAAATCTGTTTTGGATAAAGGAGCACGTAACGTGGAAATCTTGAAGCAAAGAGAAGGAGATCCATACCCGGTAGAAAAGCAAATTGCAATAATCTATGTTGGAACAAAAGGCTTGATACAACGCGTTCCAATTTCCAAAGTAAAAGAATTTGAAAAAGAATTTTTGAATTATTTGGAAGCGAAACATTCGGATGTATTAGTAGCATTAAAAGCTGGTAAATACACAGACGAAATTACAGATACATTGTCAAAAGTTGCTAAGGAATTAGCGGATAAGTACTAAATTAATTTGGAATCTAGCATTCGGTTTTCATGTGAATGCCGAATGCTAAATCCTGAATACTGAATCAAAGTATGGCAAGTTTAAAAGAAATACGAAATAGGATTACTTCCGTAAGTTCTACAATGCAGATTACCTCCGCTATGAAAATGGTGTCGGCTGCAAAGTTGAAAAGAGCGCAAGACGCTATCACACAGATGCGTCCGTATTCGGAAAAGTTACAGGAAATTTTAGCTAATTTGAGTGGCTCTTTGGACCTTTCTGAAAATGCTTTCGCATCGGAAAGACCGATTCAAAATGTTTTGATTGTTGGTATTACTTCTAACCGTGGATTATGCGGTGGTTTTAACAACAATATTATAAAACGGGTTAATTTATTGGTGAATGAGGAATATGCTTTCGCTAATACGCGTGTTCTATGCTTAGGAAAGAAGATAAAGGACGCTTACAAACGTTCGGAGAAATATTATATCAACGACGCTTTGGCTCCAGTTGAGGATATTTTTAACCAATTGAATTTTGAAAATACCGCTACGATTGGAAAGGAATTAATGAACCTATACACAAGTAAGGAATTCGATAAAATCATCATTGTATACAACCGTTTTGTAAATGCAGCAACACAAGATGTGCGCGCTGAACAATTTTTGCCTTTAATACCAGCTGCAACAGATGATTTAACTGTAAACAGCGATTATATTTTTGAGCCATCCAAAGCAGAAATTGTGGAAGATTTGATTCCAAGATCTTTGAAAATACAATTGTTCAAGGGTTTATTGGATTCAAATGCGGCAGAACATGGCGCTCGGATGACAGCAATGCACAAGGCGACGGATAATGCCGATGAATTGAGAAAAGCATTGAAGTTAACGTACAATAAAGCACGTCAAGCGGCCATAACAAATGAAATTCTTGAAATTGTTGGTGGTGCGGAAGCATTAAACAGCTAAAAGTTGAAACGTTAAGTTTCCTAAAAAATAAAATAAGAAGCAGAATCCAAAAGGTTCTGCTTTTTTTATGGAAATGTTTGTTGTTCTAGCGCAGACAAAAACCCAGTAAAATATCTATAAACTCCTCGGGTGATTCGGCATGCACCCAGTGACCTGCGCCTTGGATTGTATGCACTGTTGAATCGGGAAAAAGTTCTTCTAAATGTTCGATATCGCTGTCTAAGATATAATTGGAAAGTTCCCCGCGAATAAAAAGTGTCGGCAGCATAACTTCTTTCTCCGGCAGTGCTGCCAAAATAGCTCCCATTTCACGTTCCAGCACTTCTAAATTCATTCGCCAAGCCAATTTTCCTTTCTCCTTCCAATACAAATTCTTTAACAGAAATTGACGTACTCCTTCGGAATCAATATGCTGTTTTAAAATGGCTTCAGCTTCACTTCTCAATTCAATAGTGGGTAGGTCGATTGCATACATTCCAGCAAGAATGTGTTGATGGTGGCTTGGATATTCCTTTACGCCAATATCAACAACAACCAATTTGTCCAGTTGTTGTGCATAATTTTGAGCAAATAACATGGCAACTTTTCCGCCCATCGAATGTCCGATTAGGATAACTTTTTTTAAGGAAAGCGTTTCGAAAAGTTCTTGAAGATCTTCCACCATTATTGGATAGGAGAAATCATCGCTCCAATCTGAATGCCCATGATTACGCAAATCAACTAAAATTACACGGTAGTATTCCGAAAGTTTTTTAGCGTGTGTTTGCCAATTGTCGGAAAATCCAAATAAGCCATGTAGAATTAGCATTGGTTGGCCTTCTCCAATTTCTCGGTAATGAAGTTTCATTCGGGGGGAATTAATTTCCACAAAAATAAGAAATCCTACTGAAACAAATTTTCAATTAGGAAAAACAACCTGCCTTAATTGACAAAACTGGATAATATATCCATTAAATTAGGTAGGGTATACGTGGATGTTGAAATTTTTATTTTTTCTGGGGCGTCCGCATTTGCTTTTACAGACTCCGTTGAAACCGAAACATCAATTGCCTCCGAACGAATAGTTCCAACCTTAAACTGCTTGTCGTTCATGCTGGTTAGAATCGTTACCATTTCATCTGCAGAAATTTTATCCTTGTCAAAAGATATTTTAGCGATTTGAATTTTTTTGCCTTCAATAAAGTTAAATTCTACCCGTTCAACGCCGCCAGTAGCTTTCAGTTCTTTCCGAATACTCCCGCCACAGCCCATTTCACACGTCATTCCTTCAACCTCCAAGGTCAGAAGTCTATTTGCTTGAACAACTGGTTTAACAGCTGTATGTTTTTTTTCCGTTCGAAGCAAAACAACATTCGGCTCGGAAGAACAAGCGCTCAATAATAGAAAGGAGAAAAAAAAGAGTGTGAAGGTTTTCATTTTTTTGTTTTTGATTGTGTAAATGTAAGGCAAAAACAAGCCTTTTGGAATAAAAAAATGTTAATTTTCAAAACGCGGTAAATGAATTGGATATCCACGCTGCAGACCTTATATTTGCAGAAAATAAATACCATGAAAATCAAAGAAGCAGTTTTTGTTATTTCAAATACAGATGTGAAAGAATGTCCGTCTGATGCTAAACCTGAATTTGCTTTTATCGGTCGATCTAATGTTGGAAAATCCTCCTTGATTAACATGCTTGTAGGAAATAAAAATCTTGCCAAAACATCCGGTCGCCCGGGAAAAACACAATTAATAAACCATTTTATTATCAATAAAGAATGGTATTTAGTCGATCTTCCTGGATATGGTTACGCAAAGGTTTCAAAAACCTCTC
The DNA here is from genome assembly GCA_044354635.1 of Crocinitomicaceae bacterium. Lineage (GTDB taxonomy): Bacteria > Bacteroidota > Bacteroidia > Flavobacteriales_D > Crocinitomicaceae > M0103. The sequence continues at coordinate 18,565 of JBIKZR010000003.1, forward strand.
GCGAGAAATGGGAGATCTTTATCGCGGAATATTTAACGAAACGAGAACCATTGCTAAATGTGTTCGTTTTGTTGGATTCGCGCTTGGAACCGCAAAAAATAGATTTGGAATTCATGAATTGGTGCGGTGAAAAGCAGATTCCCTTTTCAATGGTTTTCACGAAAATTGATAAAATTTCATCTACAGCGTTGCAAAAAAATCTTGCAAAGTATAAAAAGGAAATGCTGAAATATTGGGATGCCTTGCCACCAGTATTTACCTCGTCGAGTGAATCTGCATTCGGAAAAGAAAAGATTTTGAATTATATTGAACAAATTATAGAAACAACAAAATAAACACCATGTTTTTTCATGGGTATAGAGAAAGGTGAAATGCATTTTTGCATCCGATTTTCTTAGCATTGAGAGACAAAAGCAGCAACTATGGAACATAAAGAAGATAAATTAAAAGAAGTTATATCGCACGCTAAAGAATATGGTTTTGTATTTCCATCTTCAGAAATTTACGATGGTTTAGCTGCAACCTATGATTATG
>JBIKZR010000133.1:0-5819 GCA_044354635.1 Crocinitomicaceae bacterium
CACGTCGTTTTTCAAAAAATACGCTAAAGTTGGACTAGCAAATAATTCTTGCCCGGATTTTGCCACTTGTTTTGCTCTTCGCAAGGCATGAATCAGCATGAACTCCGCCGCGACAACTGTTTTGTGCAAATAAACCTGCCAATACATTAGGCGTCGCGCAACGATGAATTTTTCGATGGAATAAATGCCTTTTTCTTCCAAAACCAAATTACCATCTTTCACATTGATCATTTCAATCAAACGATCGCTTCCAATTATTCCTTCGCTCACGCCAGTGTAAAAACTATCACGGTTCAAATAATCCAAACGATCCATGTCTAATTGACTCGAAACCAATTGGTGTAAAAAAGGTTTTGGATGTTCGTTTTTAAAGATTAAAAGCGCGTGTTCCAAATCTTCGCCAAACTCTTTGCTCAAGCGTTCAATGAAAAATCCGGAAATTTCTTCGTGGCTAACACCAGACACAATGTCGTATTCCAGCGCATGACTGAACGGTCCGTGACCAATATCGTGCAATAAAATTGCAATTAAAACCGCGCGTTCTTCTTCTGAAGTTATTTCATGGCCTTTTCTGCGAATCGTTGCGATAGCGAGCGTCATCAAGTGCATGGCGCCTAATACATGGTGAAAACGCGTATGCAAAGCTCCAGGATAAACCAGGTGACTCATTCCCAATTGCATAATTCGGCGCAATCTTTGCATGTAAGGATGTTCTATTAAATCGAAAATAAACGCGTCGGGAATTGAAATAAAACCATAGACTGGATCGTTAAAAATTTTCTTTTTGTTATTTCGGTTGAGAATTGGTCGCAATTGAATAATTTTAAAATCAAATTCAAAACTATAAAATAAAGCGCACATGCAAGGCAAAATACTTTGGGCAGATGACGAAATCGAGTTATTGAAACCACATATTATCTTTTTAGAATCAAAAGGTTACTCCGTTGATGCCGTAAATAGTGGTTCGGAAGCGGTAGATAAAAGCAACGAAAACAACTACGATATTATTTTTCTGGACGAAAATATGCCTGGAATTTCCGGATTGGAAGCGCTCGCTCGAATCAAAGAATCTAAGCCTTACGTGCCAATCGTGATGATTACAAAAAGCGAGGAGGAACATATCATGGAAGAAGCAATTGGCAGCAACATCGCCGATTATTTGATAAAACCAGTCAATCCGAATCAAATTTTATTGAGTATCAAAAAGAATCTGGATCAAAGCAAATTAGTTTCTCAAAAAACAAATTCCAATTACCAAGTGGAATTTCGGCAGTTGGGCATGTTGCTGAATGGCAGATTAGATGCAGCTGAATGGAGCGATTTATACAGCAAGTTAGTTTTTTGGGAACTGGAGTTGGAAAAAATCGAAGATTCTGGGATGCGTGAAATTCTAGAAATGCAGAAAAAAGAGGCAAATAACCTTTTTGCACGCTTTATCGAACGCAATTATACCGATTGGTTAAACGGAACAGAAGATGCGCCACAAATGCTGCATACCTTAATGAAGGATAAAATTGCACCTTTCATTGGCAAGGAAAAAACATTTGTATTGGTGATTGATAATTTGCGGTACGACCAATGGAAAGTGTTGCAGCCAATTTTCTCAAAATATTTTTCACTGGAATCAGAGGAAATTATTTATTCCATCTTACCCACCGCAACGCAATACGCACGAAATGCCTTTTTTGCTGGGTTAATGCCAAGTGAAATTGAAAAGAAATTTCCAAAATTGTGGAAAAATGAAGAAGATGAAGGCGGGAAAAACATGCACGAAAAAGAATTTTTGGAGGCTAATTTAACCCGTTTGGGTAAAAAAGTGAAATGGTCTTACACGAAAATCACCAATTTAGACGCTGGGCGAAAGTTGCTGGATACCATGAACGAATTGAAAGAAAACGATGTCAATTTTATCGTATATAATTTCGTGGATATGCTTTCCCATGCGCGCACCGAAATGGAAGTGATCCGGGAATTAGCAGACGACGAAGCTGCGTATCGTTCCTTGACACTTTCTTGGTTTGAGCATTCTGCGTTGCACGATATCGTCAAAAAAATCGCGGAGTTTGGTGCGAAATTGGTGATTACAACCGACCACGGAACCGTAAAAGTGACGAATCCGATTAAAATTGTCGGCGAACGAAACACCAATACCAACCTTCGCTACAAAGCTGGTCGCGGATTATCCTACAACCAAAAGGACGTATACCGCGTTGCCAATCCACAAGATGCTTTTTTACCTAAAATTAAAATGTCTGCTGAATTTGTTTTTGCCAAAGAAAACGACTTTTTTGTTTACCCGAATAATTACAACCATTTTGTGAATTATTATGGACAAACCTTTCAACATGGTGGGATTTCACTGGAAGAAATGCTGATTCCTTTCATTGTTATGAATCCGAAATAAAGTGCGTTGATTTAAATTTAAAAAAAATAATTTTGCGTTTAACTATTCATATTTTTTAAAATGACATTTCAGATTCAGAATCTTGAGGATATTCCGGCAACAGCGCAACTTTTTTTAGAAGAGTTTCTGCACAACAAGGTTTTTGCATTTGATGGCGAAATGGGTGCTGGAAAAACGACTTTTATCTCCGCACTCCTTTCTGCGATGGGTATTCAGGAGCTAGAAGGTTCTCCAACGTATTCTTTAGTAAATACATACGATAGTGCAATGTATGGGAAAGTCTACCACTTTGATGTTTTCCGCTTAAAGGATGAACGGGAAGCTTTCGACATTGGTATAGAAGAAATGCTTTACAATGGCGGAATTTGTTTCATTGAATGGCCAGAAAAAATCGCTAATTTATTACCAGATAATACGATTTGGGTGTATATTCGTAAATTAGATGACAATTCACGTACACTAACAGTAGAGCAATGATTACCGATCCAGAGATTCTCAAAAAATTAATTCAGCAAGGTAGCCTTCTCCCAAAAGAAGAAATGTTGGAAATTGCCCGAAAAAAAGGCAGTTTATTTATTGGGATCCCAAAGGAAAGTTCCTTTCAAGAGCGACGTGTAGCGTTGGTTCCGGAAGCAGTTTCACTTCTCGTGGCGAACGGACACCGCGTAAAAATTGAATCTAAAAGTGGGGAGGGATCTAATTTTTCGGACAACGAATACAGCGAAGCAGGTGCAGAGATTTGCCACGATTCAAAAGAAATTTTTCAGTGCGATATTATTTTTAAAGTTGCACCTCCATCCGAAGAAGAAGTAGATTTAATGTCTGGAAACCAGACGCTTATTTCCGCTTTGCAAATTTCTATTCAACCAAAAGTAATTCTGCAAAAATTGATGCAGAAGAAAATTACTGCCGTTGCTTGGGATTATATCCGCGACGAAGAAGGTGTTTATCCTGTTGTTCGAACGATGGGAGAAATTGCTGGTACAACATCTATTTTAGTTGCTGCGGAGCTGCTTTCTTCTTTCAACGATGGAAAAGGAATCATGCTCGGTGGAATAGCCGGTGTTTCTCCAACAGAAGTTGTTGTTATCGGCGCAGGAACAGTTGGTGAATTTGCAACGCGTGCAGCACTTGGTTTGGGCGCTTCGGTGAAGGTTTTTGATAGTTCTTTGTCGCGTCTACGTCGTTTGCAAAACGATATTGGCGTGCGAATTTATACTTCTGTTTTAAATCCAAAAGTCTTGGATAAATCACTCAAACGCGCGGATGTTGTAATTGGAGCGCTGCGTTCACCGCTTGGAAGAACGCCTTGCGTGGTAACAGAAGAAATGATTCAAAGCATGAAAACAGGTTCGGTGGTTGTCGATGTAAGTATAGATCAAGGCGGTTGTTTTGAAACTTCCCGCGTCACCAATCACATTGAACCGACTTTCGTGAAACATGGCGTAATCCATTATTGCGTGCCAAATATCGCTTCGCGGGTTTCCAGAACGGCTTCTTTTGCGCTTTCCAATATTTTCTCACCAATTTTAATAGAAATGGGAGATCAGGGCGGTTGCCGCGATTTGATAAGAAACGATCCAGGTTTTAGAGGTGGCGTTTATATTTATAATGGAACGTTGACAAGCGAAGTGCTCGGTAAAGTCTTTGACTTGAAATACAAAGACATTGAATTATTGCTGCTCGGCATGTGATTTCAGTTGGATAAAATGTTTACACCGCTATCTTTTCCAGTTGCTCCGCTGAAACTTACACGAAAAAAAAATCTCGTTTACGTCAAATGCTTGGTGCGCAACAAAGATCTATTGGTTACGCCAGAAGAATGGGTTCGGCAGCATCTCCTACATTATTTAATCGATGAAAAGCAAATTCCAATTGGTCTAATTTCCTCCGAAATGGCCATTGAAGTCAACCAATTATCGCGTCGCTGTGATGTGGTGGTTTTTGGAAAAGACGGAAATCCAAGGATGATAATCGAGTGCAAAGCCCCGGAAATAAAGCTTACAGAAAAAGTTTTTCGGCAAATCGCACAGTATAATTTTACGCTAAATGTTGATTTTTTAATCCTTACAAATGGCTTGGAAAATATCGCTTGTAAAATAGATAGAAGCAACAGCAGCTTGATTTTCCTCGAAAACTTACCGAACTGGGAGGAATTAAATCCTGTGTAAAAAATCACCCTTTAAGTATGTTAAAAGTTGGGCGTTTCCCTGCGGGTCGCGCTTTTCGTTCCAATCTTTTCCTTAAAAAAAGGATTTCCGCTACAATCCCTAACGCAAAACTGCTTCGGTAGCAGCATCAGGTCTCGGACAAATCTTTCAAACAGTCGGAATCGTAACTCTTTTACGCGTCGAGTTTAAACTCAGAAGTTTTATGGAACGTAAGCGCTGGATAGTCTTTTTCCGCCATTTCCAATAAGAAAGACGTTTCCGCCAAGAAAACAAGATTGTCGTCTTTGTCGCGTGCCAAATAGCTTCCTTTTGCTTGTTTAAAATCAGAAAGTTGCTGCAAATCATCCGTCGTAATCCAGCATGCTTTGTGGTAGTTTTTAGGAACAAATCGGCAATTTGCACCATATTCATGCAGCAAACGGTGCGAAATAACTTCGAATTGCAATTGACCCACCGTTCCAACGATTTTTCGGTTTCCCGGTTGCAGCACAAACATTTGCGCAACACCTTCGTCGGTTAATTGGCGGATGCCTTTTTCCAATTGCTTTGATTTCATTGGATCTAGATTTTCCAGTTCCATGAATATTTCTGGAGAGAAAGAAGGAATTCCTTTGAACATCATTTTTTCGCCTTCCGTCAAGGTGTCGCCAATTTTGAAATTTCCAGTATCGTACAAGCCGATAACGTCGCCAGGAAAAGCTTCTTCAATAACACTTTTATCCTGCGCCATAAAGGAAGTTGGGTTCGCAAATTTGAAATTTTTGTTCAGTCGAACGTGGTGGTAAAACGTATTGCGCTCAAACTTTCCGGAAACAATCCGTAAAAAAGCAATTCTATCGCGGTGTTTTGGATCTAAGTTAGCGTGAATTTTAAAGACAAAACCACTGAATTTAGGCTCATTCGGCTCGATGAACCGCACATCGGTTTCCCTTCCAATTGGCGATGGAGAAATTTCTATAAACGTGTCCAATAATTCCTGTACACCAAAATTATTCACGGCAGAGCCAAAGAAAACAGGCGCTATTTCTCCTCTTAAGTATTTTTCTCGGTCAAAAGTGTCAAAAACACCATCAATGATTTCAATTTCTTCCCGCAGTTCATTCGCAAACGCTGGAGTAACCAAATCATCCAACTGCGGATCGTTTAGGTCTTTAATAGATACAACTTCCTCTTCGCGTTTTGTTTTGTTGGATTTGAATAGGTTTAAACTTTGGTTGTGGATATTGTAAACTCCTTTGAAACGA
>JBIKZR010000134.1:0-5755 GCA_044354635.1 Crocinitomicaceae bacterium
TTACACTCGATTTGAAAGGTGTGGCAGTTAGTGGCGGTTCTGCGTGTACTTCCGGTGCTGCAAAAGGTTCGCACGTTTTGGAAGGAATTCATGCAGATATGTCGCGTCCGAATGTGCGTTTTTCCTTCTCTAGATACACCACAAAAGAAGAAATTGATTTTGCATTGGAACAAGTGAAAGTTGTTTTTGAAAAAACATTGGTGTAAATTAATACATAGAAATTTAGGATGAAATTTCAACTTATGCACTAATTTGATCGGCTTGTCCTGTTTGATTAAAATGAACGTTAAAAAAGATTACTTTCTCCTACATTTCGTGCTGTAATTTCAATACCTGTTCAATCTGCTCGAACGTAAAAAACTATTTTGGTACCGAATAAATAATTAGAATTGTAAAATATGTACGCTAAAGAATTTCAAGCAATTATAGAACATAGACGTTCCAACAGAACTTTTGATCCTGCCATCGCTATTCCTGAGGAAGTAATAAAACGCAGTTTGGAAAGGTCGATACTTTCCCCAAATAGCAGTAACATGCAATTGTGGGAGTTTTATTGGATTCACTCGGAGGAAGAGAAGCAAAAATTTATTCCCTTGTGCTTGAATCAATCTGCAGCAAAAACGGCGAAAGAAATGGTTGTTTTCGTTACCCGAAAAGACCTTTGGAAAAAACGCGCACAATGGAATATGGATCGGATTCGAGAAACGGCAACCGGTGAACCAACTAAACTGGCAAAAGGCGGACTAGACTATTACGGAAAAGTAATGCCGCTACTCTACCGAAATGATATTTTTGGTTTTCTAACTTTTGTGCGGAGAGCAATTTGTTTTTTCGCTGGACTTCGTAAACCATTTATGCGCTTTGGAGGCAAAGCTGACCAACGCGTTACAGTGCATAAATCTTGCGCACTTGCCGCACAAACATTTATGTTATCCATCGCTGCTGAAGGTTTTGAATCGTGTCCAATGGAAGGATTCGATCAAAAAAGGGTTAAAAAAGCACTAAATTTGCCACGCGGTGCAGAAATCAATATGATTATCTCGGTTGGAAAAGGAACACAAGAAGGAATTTGGGGACCAAGATTCAGAGTGCCATACGAAGAAGTAGTTTTTGTAAAATAATTTATTCCAATTTGCTGAATTAATGGAAAACGATCGAAAACATATTCTACTACTTAGTTCCTGGTATCCGAATAGATCCGCACCATTTCTTGGTAATTTTGTGCAACGACAGGCGGAAATTTTAGCAAAAGATTTCCGAGTTACTGTTTTGCATGTTGTTGCAGATTCCGCGATTTCAGAACGAGAATGGCATATTACCGAACGAGAAAATCTAACGGAGAAAATAATTTACCACCCAAAAGGAACGCATTTCTTTTCGCGCAAAAAAGAACGAGACGCTGGATTTTTTGAGGGTTTGCAATCCATTGAAAATGTTGATTTGATTCATGGACATGTGCTTTTACCAAATTGCTATTTATTTCTTCGAGCAAAGAATAAATTCAACTGTCCGCTCATAATAACAGAACATGGCTCCTATTTCCGAAAGGAAAAAAGAAAAAAATGGGATTTGAAAGAGAAGTTCCTACTGAAAATAGTCCGCAAAAACATAAACCAATTGATTGCCGTTTCTGAAGTTCTCCGACAAGATTTACAGGTTTATTTCAATACGGAGGAAATTGCCATCCTTCCAAACCCAACAAATACAATACTTTTTTTTCCAGTTGACAAAAACAAAAAAGAAAGGTTTGAATTCCTGCATATTTCCACACTTGACACTTCTGTTAAGAATCCGGTTGGAATTCTAGATGCAATCCAATTATTGCGCGATAAGGGCTATACGAATTTTTTACTGACAATTATTAGCGATGAATCTTCTCTAGAATTACAAAAAATAGCGAAAGAAAAGGATATTGAACCGCTGGTAAAATTCGTTGGACCTACGCAGCAGAAAGAGTTAGTTTCCTACTACCAAAAGAGTGATGCTTTTGTGCTTTTTTCAGACTATGAAACTTTTTCCATCGTGTTAACAGAAGCTTGGGCTTGCGGAATTCCGACAATTACAACTCCGGTTGGAATCGCACAACACATGCCAGAATATGTTGGATTAGGGGTAAAACAAAAAGATTGTCATGGATTGGCAATCGCACTGGAAAAGGTGTTGAATGGTATGGAATTCGATTCCGATGCTATTCGGGAATACGCTATGCAATTTTCGGATGAAACCGTTCTGCAGCAATTAAAAAATCTTTACCAAAAATTCAATGGATAAAACAACCGTTCATGCTGTCGTTGTGCAGGAAGTTTCTCGGAGAATACACCAATTGAAGGAACTGTTGCAGGATGCATTCGATGCTACTGCCACTGAATCGAAAAGCTCTGCTGGCGATAAACACGAGACGAGCCGAGCTATGGCGCAATTAGAGCAGGAAAAAATTGGAGGACAGTTAATTGAAATGACGAAACTTCATACTATTTTACAACGCATCAAACCGACATATATTTCCGATAGCATTCAACTGGGAAGCTTGGTTGAAACCAGTAGCGGTTGGTTTTATATTTCCGTTGGAATTGGCATTTTAAATGTTGCTGGAACCAACCTTTTTTGCATTACTCCAAATGCTCCAGTCGGAAAATTATTAGTGGGAAAAAAAGTGCAGGATTCCATCCAATTCAATGGGAATCCTACCCAAATACTTCAGCTTCTTTAAATTAACGAATCAATTGGATAAATCCGTGTCCATCAAATAACTCGCCTTGAACTCCTTTTGCCTTGAAAATGTAGAAATAGACCCCATCGTCTGCTGGAATTCCAGAAATACTTTCTCCGTTCCAAGAAGCCGTAACTGCCGAACTTGTATACATTAAAAGTCCCCAACGATTCAAAATTTGCAGGTCTAATTCCACAATATTTTCCAATTTAAATGCATACACATCATTTATTCCATCGTTGTTTGGTGTAAAGACATTCGCTGTTTCCAAAGAAACCGGCACAGGAATAATCGGTTCGATAGGATCAATTGGATCAATTGGCGGACTTGTAACTGTAATCGTTACAAAAGCAGTATCGGAACATTCTCCATTTACAGCGATTACCATTGCTGTGTAGACTCCCGCAGCAGTGTACACTTGCGTTTGATTCGTCAAGTTGGAATCTAAAAAGGAGGTTCCATTTCCAAAATCCCATTCGAAAAGATTTGCATTTTGGCTAGTACTTTGAAATCCAACGGTTAATGGATAATTACCAGATAAAGGCGCTGCATTTAAGGTAACACTTGGTGGGTTATTTGGTAAAACCTCAACCGAATCATAGCGGAAACAGCCATTCGATTCAATCGATAAATAATACCAGCCAATGGATAAATTATCCCAAACAGATGCATTTATAAAATTCGTACTATTTGGTCCTGGTCCTGTCCAATTATAAAATGCAGGAACTTGAAATGTTCCACTTGTAAGCACGGAAACATAGCCATTATTTTGGTTGCATTCCGTATTTCCAATTAAAATATCGTTGATGTTCCAGTTCATCGGCGTAATCACAACATTTACGTTATCGGTTGCTGTACAACCATTCAAAGATGTTCCAGTCAATGTGTAAGTTCCAGCAGTAAGTGGCGTAATCTGCGAAGTTGTTTGTCCGGAACTCCATGAATAAGAAGAGATTGGAACATTGGCAGATCCGAGTAAATTTTCAGATTCATTTGCACAAAACAAAATATCCGCACCAGCATTAACTTGAATCGTATCGTAAGAAACAGTAATACTGTCGGTTGCAATACAAATTGGGGCAAAATAAATATCATCAATAGCGAAATCATTTCCAGAATTAACGGTACTTTGATTTACAATGGATAAAATAGCTTGTGTGGCGCCTAAAGAGTTCCAGCTACCACTATTTTCAACCCAACTGCAAGCAGTAGTTGGTGTTGGAACAATGGCAGATATTGGAACATTATTGATGAATAGCTGCAAATTAGAAACCTGCGGTGAATTCAAAACATTCATTTGCCAAAAAGAAAACAAATAATCTGTATTAGGAGTTACTGCAATTGTTTGTGTCCAAACGTTTGTGTTCGCAATAGATGCGCCATTTGCAACCAACATATTTCCAGTTCCTGTTGTATGATCCGGACAATTAATAAAATTATTATGTGTCAAAGATGGAGAAGTTGCAATAGCAAATTGGCCTTGACTCGACAATAAGCCAAATGCTCCGCCTGTTCCTGGGAAATAAGCAGACGTAAAATTATTAGACGCTGCTGTTGTTCCACCTTGAAAATTGCCATTCAAAACTAAATTTTGACCAAGAATCCCAGCGGTTACAGCATACGTTCCATTCGCGGAAACCACTGTAGAAGTTTGAAAACTTCCATTCGTCCAGTTGTAATAATCGTATCCTGGCGCAGCGGATAGGGTCAACGATTGACCAACGCACAAAACGGTATCGTTTCCAAGATCAAAAGTGGGCTCTGTTCCGTTGCATTGGGATTTAACCGTAGCATTTAATAGTAATATCATGAATAATAAAAGATAGTTTTTCATTTTTTAGTATTGTAAGTGTTATTGGATTTCAAATACTTTTTAATAGACTCTATTTCTAATTTTAAAGTTGTATCGGAGTTAAATTAAATCAAAGAAACTTTTAATACCAATTTTCCTTTCTACGGTAAATCCTTCAGCATATTTAGTTCCAATAGTCCTTCCCAATACTTGCATTTTTCCTTTCAAAACATCCAAAAATTCTTCTCCTGAGATTGGCGTTTGAGGTTGGGTTGAATTTGGGTCGAAAAATTGCGTTTTGTACGCTTTAATGCATTCAAACTTGCGCTCCACAAAATCCGTTACATCTACTAAAAAATCTGGTTCAATATGACGATCTTGAATATAATGGTAAACCGCTACCGGACGAAAAGGTTTCTGTGCATGTCCATCCCAAATTGTTTCTACTTTGATTAATCCTGCTAAAAAACAAGCTTCTGAAACCAGTTTGGATGCGCGACCGTGATCTGGATGTCGATCTTCGATTGCATTTGCCAAAACGATTGTTGGCTGAAAACGTCTGATTTGCTGAATAATCAGCCGTTTATTGATTTCGGATAAGTCAAAGAATCCGTCAGACATTTTCAAATTGGTTCGAAAAGTAACACCCATTATTTTGGAAGCTTCCTGCGCTTCTTCAAAACGCGTTTCCAGAGTTCCGCGGGAACCTAATTCTCCTTGCGTCAAATCAACGATTGCAACGGTTTTACCATCGGCAATATGTTTCATTAACGTTCCAGATGCTGCCAACTCGATATCGTCCGGATGTGCAGCAAATGCTAAAATGTCTACTTTTTCAAGATTCATATTTTCAGAATTAATCCGTCAAATTAACTTTTAATTACTCGTTTTCTTTACAAGGAACTTTTTTACTATTTCGTAGGCTAATAAAATAACGCCAAAAACCACTAGCCAATACAAGGTCGTTGTCCAAAAAGAAACGGTGTTGGTTACTGTTTTTGTTTCTAGCATTTGCTGTGTGAATTTCGCTGAAAAATAGCGAAATGCTGTGTATGGAAGAAGAACCTTGAATACGAGGTAATCAAAAACTATTCTTGACCAACTCTTTGATTTATACGTGTTCAAATACAACTTATTTCTATCCGATGCTAGAAGCGTTAGCATGATAAACACAATAACAGCAACGATAATTCCTGGAGGAATGGAACCTAAACCATCTCCTTGCGCGTAGGAATGTAAACCAACCAAGTAAA
>JBIKZR010000135.1:0-5678 GCA_044354635.1 Crocinitomicaceae bacterium
AATTCGCACTACTACAAAATCATCTGCAGGATTTGGAGAAAGCGTAATCGCATCTGAAAAATCCAATTGCTCCACGGCTAAATCGCTAAGAACATAAATCGCTGTATCGGACACACAACCTTGTTGATTAATACAAGAAACACTATAGCTCCCATTTTGAGTTACTTGCAAGCAAGAATCCTGATTAGAGATTGCGTTTCCATTTAAAAACCAAACGTACGTTTCGCAACTTGCTGCGCATAAAACAGAATCCGTTTGGGTGATTATCGGTGAAAAAGGATTAGATCCAACCATAACTTCCGTTGAATCCATTGCTTCGCAGCCATTTACATTTACCGTATAATAAAGTGTATGCGTTCCTGCACCAGCAATTACAGGAGAGAAAACCGTATTCATAATCCCAGTACCACTGTAAACTCCTGCACTTGGCGCACCAGATATCAGTTGGAAAGGCGCATCGTTTTCACAAAAGGAAGCAGGTATTGTTCCAAAATCTGCAACCGGAATTGGATTTACTACAACCGAAACGGAAGCACTTGTTCCCGCACAAATTCCACTATTTGCTATTAAATAATAGGTATCGGAACCGGAAACAACGAGGGAGTTATTTGTTGCACCGGAAATCGCGCCAGCACTATTGTACCACTGTGCGTTCAGTGTAGCAGGACTTTGAGCCGATAAGGTTATCGAATTTCCTTCACATAAAGATTGCGTTCCCGTATAATTTAAACTCAATGAAGGACATTTAATTCCCAAAATAAACTCTTGTCGCACGTTTGCAGACTTTGTAAAGGTATTTAAAGTCAAGTTTTGAGCAGCAGCTTGAAAATTCCACGGAACAGATGTTCCATTGCTTCTTCCTAATAAACAAAGGTAAGACTCATCCGCTAGCGGATTTGTACCATAATGGTAAATTGCAGAAAAACTTGCTGCAGTATTGGAAGTACTAAAAACGCCATAATAGTGGTTTTGATCAACGGAATCAATGGAAGATAAAACAGTACTAACCAATGGTGCGCCATCTACGCGGTAAACGTGCAAACCTTCCACTACGCCTGTTGTTGTAACTTGCAGCGAATCCATTGTTCCGGATGCAACACTCAAATTTGCAACTGCACCGTATACATAAGCACTTTTATTTCCAATTGGAGCGCCGGAATTAATTTGTGTTGCTCCAACAAGTGAACCGTTATTTGCATTAATTGAATTATCGCTAATTACACCTGGCGTATCAAAATTCCAGTAACCTGCTAAATTGGAATAATTTGGGTGACTTGGTGTAACTTTCTGACACATATATTCTTTCAAAGTAGCTTCCGTAAGAGCAGTATTCCATATTCTAACTTCGTCTATTGCACCGTCAAAATAACGCGTTCCACCCGCAGCATAAGACATTTTACCAATTGTTAAATTATACGTTGTAGCACTAATTGTTCCCGAATAATTTGTAGAACCTACTTGCGTTCCATTGATGAAAATTCGCATGATTGTTCCGTCAAACGTTCCTGCTATATGGTACCATTTTCCAGTTTGCATCAACGCACCTGAAGCGACTTCATGCCACGATCCATTGCCAAAATTAAAGGATAACGAACCATTAGCTCCGGCGCGTAAAGTATAACCTTGATCTCCAGTTGCCCAACCATCTTTCGATACGATTACATTTTCCCAGATATTTGCTGCCCATGAATCTGCTTTTATCCAAGACTCGATTGTGATAAGCGATGGATTTAAACTTGCACTACTTGGAATATTAACGTAACTGCTGTTAAAATCACATGCTCTGCCGGAGCCAGAAACTTGCGAAAACGCTCTGTTTAAGGAAAATAAAGAAAGAATCACAAAAAACGAAAGAGAAATTTTTCTGAACATGGTAGTAATTTTTAATACATAATTTTGATGAATTTACGAAAACTTCGATTAAAATTATCAAATAAAAAATCAAAGTTACCGTTAGACGCTAAATTCTACTAGGAAAAAATTGTTTAAAAGTCTCGCTAATCTTACACAACATAATTGTCCAAGTAACTATCCGAAAAAAGCGGGTAATTTAGTTTTTTAGAAATTCGTTGAAACATTTGAGTATGTTTGGCGCCATTTATTTTATCCGTATGGAAGTTTAAAACGGAAACAAAAAGTGCTATGGATTCCTGGTAACTATATTTAAATTTAAATTCAGATTCATGCATTGTATTCTCAAAAGTCCCAACCTTTTTAATGGTGCTATCGATTCGATTCGCAAAAATCAAACACATCAATTTATATATTTTTTGATTGTGTTCCTGGTAATATTCAGTGTTAATTTTTTTATTCGAAAGAATATGGATAATTGCTTCCATTAATAAAAAATTCCCTGAAAGTATAGCAACCATTATAGGTTCATAGAAATAATCCCATAAAATATCATTCTTCCCATGCAATTTTACGGTTTCAAAATCGCTGTAATAATCATTAGAAGTAGAAACCCCAGATAAAATCTTTATAGAATATATTCTACCCCTTAATATTGGATGAAATTTTGTTGTATCGATGGCAACAAAGTTGGAAAAGGAAACCGGTTTGCAGTTCAAATAATTTTTTAACTGAAGTATCGCTTGTGCGAAGCATTTCAATTGTATATCAGAATTGTTTTTGCTGACAAATTCACTCCAATCGCCATAATACCCGTTTAGGTTGGAATAATCGACATAAATACAGTAGACAAATTTTAAAAAATTTGAATTCAAGAGTAATTTTTTACCGATTTCGGGTTTTGTTTTAATCAATATGCCAATTGAATTGCCAAAATGGAGCATTTCTGAATAGGTAAACGAACGACTATTAAAAAAATCTGTTTTTAATACTTCATCTAAAACAGCTGTTTTTTCGAGATAAATTAATTCTCGGCACAACGAAACCATGAAATCCAGGGCGTGTTCATTTTTCAAATCCGTCTGGTTAATGAATTTTGAAATTTCCTCCGGCTCTTCGTTAATAAGTTGAAATAAATTTTCTTTATTACTCCAATACGCTTCAGATGGATTAATTGCGAGATAGTGCACATAATTTTTATACCCGTTAAACCGCGCAAGTGTATCCAAAGTAGATTTACTTGTCTTTACAAAATAATCTAATCCAAAAAATCGCCTTAGGGTATTATAACTTATTGATTCATCCGTTTTTTCTATAATCAGTTCAGATAACAATTGGCAATCGCCCCGGTCTTGAATTTCAAATCCAGCATTTTTTACGGTTAGTTTTTTCAAAAAGTAAATCATTTTACAAATGTATCAAATCTGTATCAAATAAGTTGTCTTAATCCAATAATTTTGCTTCGACTCATAAAACAGGAACTTAAATAAAGCTTTAATAAAGATACTTCTTCACAGTATATCCATTTATATAAATCAAAAAAAGGCGAAACTACTTGGCCATAGTAAGTAGTAAAAAAACAAGTATAACAAATGAAAAACATTTATTTAACACTCATTTCTTTCGTCGTTTTCAATTCTTTTGGGCAAACATTGAAAGCCTTTAGCGGACCTTTTGAAGACGGCAGAGGGGAAAATGGAACAGCAACATATAGTTATTATGAAGACCCTGAAACAAGAGAATATACCAAACAAGGTGCTTTCAAATACGTTTTTAATGGAAAAAATCAATTCGAAGGATTCGAGCAAACCATAAGCGGTAACTTTGAAAAAGGTTTGAAAAATGGAAATTGGACGTATAAAATCACGTTGGTAGATTTTAAAAGGGGTAATATTTTCTACACCGGTTCAGTTGTATTGGTAACGAATTATAAAAATGGTTATGCGGATGGTAACTGGAAAGAAGTATTTACCTATAAAACGAGGAGTAGATTTATTCAATATGGCGCATACAAATGGGAACCGTACACACCTTTAAAGAACATTAATATAAATATGAATTTTAAGGATGGGGACATTGTTGGAGCAGTAAACATTGATGATGAGGAAGAAAATTTCAAAGCGACTGGAAGCTACAACGCGAATAGTATAACCACCGGTACTTGGGTGATTAATGATTTGAATAAGGGCGTAAATCTCGAAATAATCAACAAAGACAATTATTTTTATGAACTCGTTGGTAGAAGTAATTCTGGAGAAATTTTAGACGGTACTTTTAAAGATCAAATCGGCTACGATAGGTTCATAAATGATAACACGTTGACTTCCGAAGAAAAAGAAGAAACCGGAGTGTACATTGACACACTTTGCGGTAAATCCTGTGAAGCAACTTCTAGAATTAATAGCTATTTCGGAGATTATTTTTTGAACAACGACTTTTTTCTATACAAATACATCAAAGGAGACAGAACTTTTTACGCCTACGATGGTGCATATGCCATAAGAGGCGGCTGTAGCATTCGAGCAAGAAACATGAGTTATATTGCATTGTCTCAAGATTATAATTTCAAAAAAGCGGTAGAGGCGGAGGAAAATAATTCTTTAATTGAAGCATATACTCTTTATAATAAAGTTGATTTAAGCCAATTGAAACCATCCGATAGAAAAAAAGTAGCGGAAAGAACCGCCATTGTTAATCCAAAAGTTGACCAGTTGTTGGCTAGTTATTTCTCCAAAGAAGAATGGACTAAAGAATTTATAGAATCGCTTAATACGGCAATTGATACAGATTTCAATTCTGTAAAAAATACATTCAAAATCAAGCAGGTGAAGGTTTACAACCAAAACACCAGACAAACAGAAGAAAAACAAATCGTCGGTGATAACTGCGCAGCTCCCTGGGATTTCGATATTGACAATGCCTATTTTTGCTTTGAAAATAATTTAGAATTCTACGAGCCTTACCAAAGAGTTCTTACTTTATGCTACTTATTATATTCCAACAAAATTAGCGAAGAAACAGGAAATGTGGAAGATGCTGAAGCCATTATGAAATATAAAAGTAATGAATCTTACACCTATTATGCGTACGAAAAAGAAACTTTTAATTCTAATTTCACAGCAGTTAAAAAAATATACGACGATGCGAAAACAATGATGGATCTTGCGCTTCAAATGGGCGGAAAATCGAAAAAAATTGATCTTTTAAATGATCAAAACAAAAAGAAAACTTTGTTTAGTAAGTATTCTTTGGTAGTAGAAGATTTTCAAACAAAGTACCTTGCATTTTCGACATTGGAAACGTACCTAAAAGATTTAAAAGAAGCTAACGCATTTTTAGATAAAGTAATAGCCCTTTATGCGATAGACTCCGACGCGATTGAAAAGCAGTTGAAAAGTGTTGAAACTGTAGATCAAATCAAACAACTTATTTTACAATAAGAAAGCCTTTTACAACTAAAAAAAATGTAGGCTAGGAAATCTTAGTCTACATTTTTTTGTTTTTTTTGAAATCGGTAATCGATGAATTATTTGCAAAACCTTTAAAAATTGGGCTTTGACAATCAAACTTAAACAAAAATCGCACTGATTTATTCGAACACTAAAAAAGGAGTAAATGAATTGGTTTACACCATTATATTTTGCTTGATTCAACCGCAATAATTCACTCTTTCCAGAAATGAAAAATGAAAAAATAGAATACTTGTCGGCTAGAAAAAATACGGGTATTTTTTAAAAACTTCTCTCATTCAGCTAAAAAAAGTACTTTAAGAACTTAAAATTTCCGGTTTTAACGAAACATACTTTTATGCCAAGCTATATTTGCAT
>JBIKZR010000136.1:0-5673 GCA_044354635.1 Crocinitomicaceae bacterium
GAAATTATTGGCAAATTGAAAAAAGGAAAAAATCAAACGTGTAAACTACACACTCCACGCAAAGAAGGAGCATATCGTTTGTATGTTACCATTTCCGATGAGGAGAAAATTGCCTACGCCAATATCCCATTTTATGTCGGAAGTTTGGTGGAAATAAAAAAATAAAAACACAGGTATACTTGGGAAATATCTTCCCTTAATTGGGGAATTAGTGCAGGTTAAAAAGTGCAGAATAAGCAAAAATAACTTGAAATCTATGCTCATTGCATCCGAGTATTTTTGTTTAAAAGACTGTTTTTAGTGGGATTTATCAATGTATTACTCGTAATTCGGTTAGTGAATCAAAAACTTAATGAAAACTTATTGTATTTTGTATAATAAGTAAAATAAATTATATATTTACGCAAATATTTTCAATTACTATGATGAATAAACTACTTCTTTCCCTCACGCTTTCTGCATTATCTTTTCTGGCATTCAGCCAAGAAATTACCGTTTCAGGTAGTGTGAAAAATGAAAAAAACGAGACGATGCCTTATGTCAGCGTAAAAGTTAAAGGCAAAAACACAGGGGTTTTAACAGATTTAAATGGAAATTATTCTGTTAAATTAGTGGATTCCACAAATGTGTTTTTAATCTTTTCCTATTCTGGTTATACAAAACAAGAAATTAGCGTAGCTAAAAGAACCGTGATTGATGTTGTTCTTGTAACGGATGCACAAGTTCTAGATGAAGTTGTTGCGGTTGGATATGGTGAAGCAAAATCAAAAGAAGTTACCGGTGCAACAGGAAAAGTTAAGGGAGAAGACATTGAGAAATTGAACGTTTCAAGAATGGATCAAGCACTTCAGGGTCAAGTTTCTGGGGTAACAATCAGCACAAATTCTGGCTCTCCAGGTGGTGCATCCAATATTCGAATTAGAGGTATTTCTACTTTTGGAGACAACGATCCATTGATTTTAGTAGATGGTGTTGTATACGACTCAGAAGGTTTAAATGCGTTGAATCCTTCGGATATTAAATCCATCAACGTACTAAAAGATGCCACTGCGGGAATCTATGGTGTGCGTGCAGCAAACGGAGTTATTATTGTAGAAACAAAAAATGGCCGTTTAAATAGCAAGCCATCTATCGAATACAGTGCGTACTATGGAATGCAATCCACTTCCAAAAAATTGGACGTTTTAAATGCAACAGAATATGCTGTTATCAAAAATGAAATGTTTGCATTCGGTGGTCAGCCAATGCCATTTAACAATACAAATTTAGGCGTAGGAACGGATTGGCAGGATACCATTTTCAGCAGATCTCCAATTCAAAGCCAAAACATCAGTATGAGTGGTGGAACCTATAACACCAAATACTCGCTCGGTTTAGGGTATTATAACCAAGATGGAATTGTTGGTGGAGATAAATCAAATTTCTCAAGATACAATGCGCGTTTTAATATCAGCACGGATCTTTCCACAAAATTAAAATTGAACTCGGTTTTGCTTTTTTCATCCGAAAGCAGAAGTACGCTTCCTGAAAATGGTTTAGGTTCTGTGTTGTATAACACCTTGAATGCAATGCCAGATCGCCCAGTGCAATTAGCAGACGGCACTTATTCCTACTTGGAAGAAGTAAATGATATTATCAACCCAGTTGCACAAATTAAAAACCAGTACAATTGGAATACAGCAGATAAATTCGTTGGAAAAGAAGAGTTTGTGTACACGATAAATGACAATTTCACCTTTACGAATCGTTTTAATTACAATTACGCACTTGTAAATGCAAAAGCCTTCTCACCATTGGTTTGGTACGGAAACGGAAAATATGCGAATACAGCATTAAATGCAGACTTAGAATCGCCATTGGTAGAAATTGCAGACAACGTATTCTTAGAAAGAGGCGCTGCTGTTTACGAAGAGAAATCGTCGTATTTAGACCTTACGTATGAGAGTTTTGTGAATTATGACCGCACCTTCAATACCGTGCACCGCGTTAAAGGAACTGCAGGTGTTTCTATTTTTCAACGCAAGGGAAATTCGTTAAATGGAACGGCGTATAACATCCCAAATAATTCACTTGATTTTGCAGACATCTCCGCTAATACTGCACAAGGAGGATTTTTAAACAATACTGGATCATGGGAATTTAAGGAGCGTTTGCTTTCTGCGTTCTTGCGTGCAGAATATGCTTACACAAGTCGTTACTTGTTTTCGATGATTTTAAGAAGAGATGGTTCGAGTAAATTCGGAGGAAACAAGCGCTATGGTTTATTCCCTACTGGATCTGCTGCTTGGTTGATTTCAGACGAGAAATTCTATTCTATTAAGTTCATCGACTATTTCAAATTGAGAGTTAGTTATGGTATTTCTGGAAATGATCAGATTCCGAACTTTGCCTACAGAGCATTGTTAAATGGAGAAGGCGTGTATGTATTTGATAATGTTATTACGCAAGGAGCAGCAATCGGCCGTCCGGCAAATCCAGATTTAAGATGGGAAACTACCCGCCAATTTAACGCTGGAATTGATCTTACGTTTTGGAAAAAATTAGATTTCACAACGAATTACTTTATCAAGAACACAAATGGTTTATTGTTTCAACCAGAAGTTACAGCTATTCTTGGTTCATACGGACCTGGTGGCTATCCGCCAATTATCAATGCTGGAAATGTTTCCAACAAAGGAATTGAGGTTGAATTAGGATACAGTACCAACCCGAAGAAAAATCTAAAAGCGAACTTCAATTTTAACTTTACTTCTATTACGAATAAAGTGAAAAGTGTTCCGGAAGGCGTAGATTATATTCCTGGTGCTAGCTTTGGTGTTGGTGGCGATATCGCTACCCGTTTCCAGGAAGGATATGAGATTGGATACTTCTTTGGATATCAAACCGCTGGAATTTACCAGACTCAGGAGGAAATTGACGCTAGACCAGTTGTACAAGACGGCGCGCAACCTGGAGATTTAATCTTTGTAGATCAAAATGGAGATGGTAT
Source organism: Crocinitomicaceae bacterium (assembly GCA_044354635.1). Taxonomy (GTDB): domain Bacteria; phylum Bacteroidota; class Bacteroidia; order Flavobacteriales_D; family Crocinitomicaceae; genus M0103. The sequence goes on from JBIKZR010000136.1 coordinate 2,990, forward strand.
CATTAACTTTAACGATGATTCGGATAAAACCTATTTAGGTTCCCCAATACCAGATTTTACAATGGGCTTTTCGTTCAATTTTAAATACAAAGCATTCGACCTTGGCGGGTCAATATACTCTGTAATTGGCCAGGAAATCATACGTAACTACGAAAGACAACAGCCGTATGCAAACCAATTGGCGTATGTAATTGATCGTTGGACGGGACCTGGAACATCCAATGAACATCCAAGATTGACAACGGGTCCAACAAAAAACACCCTCTTCTCTTCTTACTATGTAGAAAATGGATCCTTCGCTCGATTGAGAAATCTTCAATTAGGTTATACGGTTCCAACGAAATTACTTAAGAAATTGAAAATTGAATCCCTTCGTGTTTACGGTGTTGCAAATAACTTGCTAACGCTTACTAAATACAAAGGATTCGACCCGGATATCAGTTCAAGTAACGCATTATCTGCTGGGGTTGATTATGGTTTCTATCCGCAGGCAAAAACATTCATGGCAGGAATTCAATTAAAATTTTAACACATTATGAAAAAAATAATCCTTCAATTAATCATTCTTTCCGCGGTAGTAGTTGCTACGCAAGGATGTAAAAAGTACTTGGATGTTGATCCACCTTATTCTCAGGATGCTGAAAACTTCTTTGAAACACCAGAAGATTATGACCGCGCATTAACTGGAGCATACGATTTGCTACAATCTTCTTTCCTTTCCTTGTGGATTGGTGAAATTGCTTCGGACAATTCTATCGCCGGCGGAGAAAGCGTTAATGATTCGCAAGGCTTGCACCAAATTGATTTGATGAACCATGGTGGCGTAAACGTAGAACTTAGAAATATTCTTCGATGGAATTATGCTGGAGTTACACGCGCAAACTACATCATGGAAAACAAGGATAACATTGAGTTTAGTGGTAAAGAAAAAATCCTTGCAGAAACGCGCTTTCTAAGAGCATACTATTACTTTGAATTGGTGAAATTCTTTGGCGATGTTCCTTTAATAATTGACAAGAGAATTGGAATCGATGAGGCAACGCAAATTGAAAGATCGCCAAAATCGGAAGTTTATGCACAAATTGAAACAGATCTTAAATATGCTGCAGGAATTTTAGACCCTATCGCAACGGTGCAAGGTCGTGCAACAAAAGGTGCAGCTTTATCTTTACTCGGAAAAGTATATTTATACCAAAACAAATATGCGGATGCAGCGGCAACCTTTGATGAAGTTATCGCAAGTAATGCATATAGTTTAGTTGCGAACTACGGAGATTTATTCCAAGTGAACAATGAAAACAGCAGTGAATCTGTCTTTTCTGTTCAATACTCAGGACTAGAAGGAGGAAGTTATGGTTGTTTAATCTGTCTGGAAGGAAATGCTGCTCCAGGATTCCAGGGAATCAGACAATACAACGGACCAATTTATGGAGATGGGAATAGTTACAACTTGCCTACTCAAAGTTTATACGATGCTTTCTCTCCGCTCGATGCAAGAAGAAATCATTCCATCTTGGATATAGATGCATTTATTGCTGCCCAACCTAATCCGGAAACAATTTCCTATGCAATTGGAGCTGGCGGACACACCGGATTCTACAACAACAAATACATTAAGCGATTGGGAGAACTTGGTCTTCCGGATAATGATTTAACAAGTCCGTTGAATTATATGGCAATACGCTATTCAGATGTGTTACTTATGGCAGCTGAAGCACACTATTTAAACGGAAATACGTCTTTAGCACAGCAATTGGTTAATCAGGTTCGTGGAAGAGCTGGCGTACAAGGAGTTTCTGTAAATTCAATCAATGTAATTTACAAGGAAAGACGGTATGAATTTGCGGGTGAAGGACATCGATTCTTTGACCTTGTTCGAACAGGACAAGCGGCAACATTTATCGAAGGATTTCAAACTGGAAAAAATGAGATCTTCCCTATTCCACAAGTAGAAATTGATCTTGCTGGTGGTAATTGGAGTCAAAATCCTGGTTATTAATACGTAAAAAACGAAACGATGAAAACGAAATTAATTCTAGCATTATCGATACTGTCATTGACAATGGCGTGTAAAAAAGATGTGCCAACTTTAGGAGATGCGCCAACAGATGCGGATGCAGTGTTCACAACTGTGACCTCCTCTATTTCCCCAAATATCATTGAATTAACCGCTGCAAATACTACTATGCAATGTTTGTGGGAATTCGGAAATGGTATAAAAGCGACTGGTTCAACTGCAACTGCAACATATCCGTATGCTGGCACATATACCATTAAATTGACCGTTTTCAACAAAGGCGGAAGTAAAAGCTCTACAAAACAAGTTGTTATTGCGAATGACGATTTAGGGTTACTTAATAATCCATATTACAATAAATTAACCGGAGGGACAAGTGGTTCAGGCTCTAAAACTTGGGTGGTGGATTCAGCTTTTACAGCACATTTAGGCGTAGGACCTGATCCAGAAAGCGATTTAGGAGCAACGCCAGAATATTGGTCGGCAGGTGCAAGCGAAAAAGCAGGTTGCGGATTATACGATGATAAGTACGTGTTCCATTTGCAGGCTTTTAAATTTGACATGATTAACAATGGCGATGTGTATATTCACAATACGTTAAATGCACAATTTCCAGGTTCGTTCCAGAATTTGTACGATTATACCGCACCATATACCAACCAAATGA
>JBIKZR010000137.1:0-5657 GCA_044354635.1 Crocinitomicaceae bacterium
TTATACAATGCCTCTTTCGCTGACCATGCCTTGGTCATTTCCAATTCACTATTTGTATCAAAGGACAGCAGCTCATCGGAAGTTAAAAATTTAGAGCAAACTTTCTTCGCTTTTCCCTGAATCATCTCAAGATCCAAACCAATTGCATGTTTTTTTGAAAATGCAATACCAACTTGATTTTTTGTGTGACTTATCGAAATATATCCTTCTCCCTCAATGAATGGCGCTCCATTTTTATCATAGTGAATATGTTCAAAACCGAAAATTCGATGCCTTAAAATACGTGTTGCAACATATTCCAATTTTCGTTGTGCACTATTAAAGGTGTAAAAACGTTCTTTTTCAGCATCGGTAAGTTGATCCAAATAATCGGAAGTTTCGAACTCCGAAAAATTCAACAAGTGAATATCGATGTCTTTTATATGTATGAATTGTTGTGTAAAATGCACGAAATAGAATTTATACAAAAAAACGAAAATTTATTAACATGTGCTAGACTTGTATAAATCCCTTGAAAATGTGCACAAAACAATTTTTTATACCTTTTAATGAAGTTAGTTTTGTTAAGGAAAGTTAATGAATATATTATTTAATTTTTTTTAACAAACATGTTATGAAATTGATTTTTTCTATATTTACGGGCTTTCTTGAAGCAAAATAGTTTAATAAATAGACTGTACTTATGTTACGAAAACTTAATTTATTGCTAGTAAGTGTCTTGTTGACAGTTGCTTATGGCCACGCCCAGTCTGGTTTGGGTTCTTTAAAGGGAACCGTAAAAGATGGTGACACCAAACAACCAATTCCTTTTGCAAAGGTCGTTTTGATCCAAAACGGAAATGTTAAAGGTGGTGCAACAACTGATTTTGATGGAAAATTCCAAATTAGTTCTGTTGGAGCAGGTTCTTACGATGTTGAAGTAAGAAATGAAGGCGAGGGTTACCAGCCATCTTCAATAACAGGTGTTATTATTTCAGCAGAAAAAATAACGTTCTTGGATAATTTAACAATTTCCAAAGCAAAAAACGTTCAAGATGTTGATGAGGTTAGGGTAATAGCTTACAAAGTTCCTTTGATTAGTCAAGATGGTGGTGCTTCTGGAGCTACTGTGACAAGAGAAGACATAGCTCGTCTTCCTGTTCGTTCCGCAGCTGGAGTAGCATCTACAGTTGGTGGTGTTAATGCGGATGAAGGGTCAGGAGAAATTTCTGTTCGTGGTTCTCGTTCTGATGGCACCTATTTCTATATTGATGGTATCAAAGTACGTGGATCCTCAAATCTTCCGAAGTCAGCAATTGAAGAGGTTTCCGTAATCACAGGTGGACTTCCTGCAAATTATGGAGATGCAACAGGTGGTATTATATCTGTAACGACCCGTGGTCCTTCTGCAAAATACTTTGGTTCTATTGAAGGTGTATCTTCAGGTTTTTATTTGAATGGTAAAGATCCGGACGGATACGATGGGAAAGTTTTTGGATTGGATAAATTTGGATACAACGTTATAGAAGGTATGTTCTCAGGTCCTCTTTGGATGCAAAGAGATTCTACTGGGAAGAAAACGAAACCGCGTTTAGGCTTCTTGGTATCTGGAAACTTCACAGATGAATTAGATAGTAGACCAGTTGCTGGTGGAAATTACAGAATCAAAAAGGATGTAAGAGATGAGTTGCTTTTAAATCCTTTGCGTCCAACTTCAACAGGTGACGGAACATACTACAACGCTTTGTTTTTAGGAATGGATGATTTCGAAAAGGTAGATTGGAGAATGAATGCAAGACGTCAAGTTGTTTCTGGACAAGGGAAAATTGACGTGAACACAGGGCCATCGATGAACCTTTCTTTTGGTGGATCTTTAAACTACAGTTCAGGTAACAACTATTCATACGGCGGATCTTTACTTAACTTTAGTAATTTCGGGGTTTCAAAATCATTGGACTGGAGAGCTTTTGGTCGTTTGACGCAGCGATTTACAAACGACACAGAAGGCAGTGCTTCTAAACTGAAATCGTTTGTGTATACATTAATGGTCGATTTTTCCAAAACTAAAGATGATGTATACGATGCAAATCATAAATACAACATGTTTAATTATGGTCATGTTGGTACATTTACAACATCCCGCAGACCAAGTTATGAATTCAACGACATAACAAAAACGTATGTTCACAATGGTTTCCGTGATTTAGAAGTTGCATTTGTTCCTTCTGAGACGAACGCAGCATTAGCAGCTATCACAACACAATACTATAATATTTACGAAAATAACCCTGAAGGAAACTATGAAAACCTTCTACAAATTCAACAAGGTAATGCCTTGCGAAATGGAGATGCTCCTGCAAGTGTTTACCAAATCTGGGGTAATCTAGGGTCACCGTATAACTATTTCGGTAAAACTGAAAATGACCAGTTGCGTGGAACAGGATCTTTTTCTGTGAATATTGGAGATCACTCTTTGTCTTTTGGATTTGAACTAGAGCAACGTTGGGATAGAGGTTGGACTTCCGGAACAACGACTAATGGTAATACAAATGGTCCATTGGGAATTTGGAATATTGCACGTCAGTTGACTAACTTCCACATCGATGAATTAGATTTGAACAGTGGAACAATTTCCGATTCAGGTTCGTTCAAAACGATTACGTACAATAGATTGAATACAGGTTATGCTTACACTTCAGGAACTGGTGAATATGGCGGAAAGGAAAACAACGATAACCAATCTTTTTTCGATTTTAATCTGAGAAAAGAATTAGGATTAAATGTTGCCGGAAATGACTTCGTGGATATTGACCAATATGATCCTAACATCTTTAAATTTGATATGTTCTCACCAGACGAATTGTTGAATGGTGGTAATTCTTTCGTATCCTATTGGGGTTATGACCACACAGGAGTAAAAGTTCGTGGTACAACAGATATCAATAAGTATTTTAATGAGTTTGATGAGAATGGTAACTACAAACGTTTTGTCGGTGCGTTCCAGCCAACCTATACTGCAGCTTATTTAATGGATAAGTTTGCTTTTAATGATATCGTATTTAACGTAGGTGTGCGTGTCGATGTTTTTGATGCAAATCAACCTGTTTTGAAAGATCCATACTTATTCTACAATGCAAGAACAGTTGGAGAGGCGAAAGAATTAGCAACTAATGATCCAGGTCAATACGATTGGGTTGACATTCCAGATGCGATGGGTGATGATTATACTGTTTATGTGAATGACGCTAATAATCCTACAGCTATCAATGGTTACCGCGTTGGAACAAACTGGTATAACTCAGATGGTATTCAAATTGAAGATCCAAAGTCAGTGCGTGGGGCAACGGGAATTCAGCCATGGTTGTTGAACCCAACTCAAAAAACACCTAGTGCAGATGCATTTGAAGATTATAAAGCACAAGTTAATGTGATGCCACGTGTGGCTTTCTCATTCCCTATATCGGATGAGGCTTCTTTCTTTGCGCATTACGATGTCTTGACAAAGCGTCCTACTTCTGGTTTCCGTTTTGATCCGTTTGAATACCAATTTATTCAGTCAAGAAGTGCTATTATCAATAATGCGAACTTGAAGCCAGAAACTACGGTTGACTATGAATTAGGCTTCCAACAAGTTCTTTCCAAGACATCTTCATTGAAAATTTCAGCTTTCTACCGTGAGCAAAGAAATAATGTTCAATTGATCAATGTATTTGAAGCGTATCCTGCAACTTATCGTACGTATGGTAACCGTGACTTCGGAACAGTTAAAGGGATGACAATCGCATACGATATGCGTAGAACTGGAAATATCCGAATGACAGCAGCGTATACCTTGCAGTTTGCAGATGGAACTGGTTCGGATGCAACATCTGCTGCTGGTTTGATCAACGCAGGTTTACCTAACTTACGTAATATCTTCCCATATTCATTTGATCAACGCCATGCATTTGCAATTACAATGGATTACCGATATGGCGAAGGAGCGGATTACAACGGTCCAGAAATCGCTGGAATCAACATCCTTGAAAATACAGGTTTAAATATCGTGTCTAACATTTACTCAGGTTCTCCTTATTCCTCTCAAACATTTATTACAGATGAAGGAATTGGAAATCTAAATGCTGGTTTGAACGGAACACTTAATGGTTCTCGTTTACCTTGGTCATACCGATTGGATCTTCAATTGGATAGAACGTTCAACTTGGAGTTTGGAAAAGAAGAAGAAAAAAAGAAAGTTACTTTCTTGAATGTTTATATTCGTGTAACAAACTTGTTCAATCAGTTTAACATATTGAATGTGTATAGAGCTACTGGAAACTGGGATGACGATGGTTATTTAGCTGCTGCAGCAAATCAGTCTTCTATTCAAAACCAGTTGGATGAACAAGCATTTAGAGATTATTATACGATGAAAATTCAAAATCCATTCAATATCAGTTCGCCAAGAACGATTCGTTTGGGAGTAAAATTTGATTTTTAATTCATAATTAAAAAAGCATTATGAAAAAGCAACTAATAGCAATTGCACTGGGAGTTTCCATGATATGGTCAAACAGCGCGCTTTCGTACTTAGGTCCGAATGATAAGAGTAATAAAGGTCCAATTCTCAAAGGAGCAAATTGTTCGCCTTCGACTTCTAAAATGTATTTAGAATTCAATGATGTTAGAGCATTAATTGAACAAGGTGGAAGTATGTTTCAATTTAGAGCAGGGACACCTGTTGCTTCTTATGAAATACCAAAAGGAACAGGACTTCATGTGATTTTTGCAGGTGCACTTTGGATGGGTGGAACGGATGTTAATGGGCAGCTTAAACTGGCAGCATTGCGCTACAGAAGTGGAAATGACTTTTGGGCAGGGCCTTTAACCGTTTCTCCAGGAAGTGGAAATTACAATCCATTATATCCTGTTGGAGATGATGTTGTGAGAGATTATGGTGAAGCAAATATCAATCCAGATGATTGTATTGCGTACGATAAGTTCTATACAATTCGCAAGGCGGAAGTGATTCGTTTTAATATTTGGTATGAATGTAGTGTAGATTCTGAATTAGAAGGCTGTTCAGATATTACAGAGCCGACAACAGATGAATTAAATCGTATTTACGGTTGGCCAGCACACGGAGATGTTTCCAGAGGTCAAGATTATTATTTGGCGCCATATTATGATAGAAATGAAGATGGTGTTTACAATCCGCAAGATGGAGATCATCCCTGGTATGACGATATTTTAGGTAGAGATGATATTGAATGCGGAATTGATAGAAGAATTTCTTTATTCGGTGATGAGACACATTGGTGGGTATTCAACGACAAAGGAAATATTCATACGGAAACGAATGGTGATCCAATTGGTATGGAAATTCGTGCTCAAGCGTTTGCTTTTGCGACAAATGATGAAGTGAACCGAATGACATTCTACAACTATGAATTGATTAATAGAGGTACACAAACTCTTTTCAATACGTATTTCTCACAATATTTGGATGCAGATATAGGTAATTACGCCGATGATTATGCGGGTTGTGATGTTTCAAGAGGATTAGGTTACATGTTTAATGGTGACTTAATAGATGAATCTGATGGTGGTAAGCCAGGATATGGAGAGAATCCTCCAGCTATTGGTTGTGATTTCTTTGAAGGTCCTTACCAAGATGCAGATGGAATCGACAATGTTGG